>JAEOST010000252.1 GCA_016840245.1 Candidatus Thorarchaeota archaeon | reverse complement strand
TCAATGTTATTCTTCACAGAGCTCTATTAATGCGCCCCCAGTAGACTTGGGGTGTACAAATGCTATCTTAGTGTTGTGAGCTCCAATACGAGGTTTCTCGTCGATTAGTTGAGACCCTAACTCGAGATGTTTTGATAGGTCAACCTCAATATCATCTACTGATACTGCAAGATGATGAATACCTCCACCTCTCTTCTCTATGAACTTCGAGATTGGACTATCTTCTGATGTGGGCGCGATAAGTTCGATCTTACTCTCTCCAATCTTGAAAAAAGCAATCTTCATGTTCTGTTCAACCAATTCCTCTGAACCTAAGTATTCAAGACCTAGGACATCACGATAGTATGGAATCCAATCATCTAGACTCTTAACCGCAATTCCAACGTGGGCTATTTTTTTATCACTCAATTCACTCACTCCTATAGAATATCTGCTGCCTTGTATTCTCCAAAAACCTCTCGCAACATACCACAAATTTCCCCAAGTGTTGTGTAGACGCGTACTGCATCTAGAATAAGAGGAACGAGGTTTGCATCACCCTCAGCTCCTTCCCTCAGAGCTTCAAGTGCATTCTCTACTGCCATTGAATCACGAGAGTTACGGATCTTTGCGAGGGTATCAACCTGTTCAGTCTCAGCTTTGGGATTTAATCGTAAGTATTCAAACTTCTGTTCCTCATCTACTGTGAACTTATTCAGTCCCACAACAGTGCGCCGACCATCATCAACTCTACGTTGGTGGTCATAGGCACTCTCATGAATCTCACTCTGAACATAGCCCTTCTCAATTGCGACAGGAGACCCTCCCATTGAGTCAATCTTCTCTATGTAGTCCATTGCTCTAGATTCAACTTCATCCGTCAGAGTTTCTATGTAATATGATCCTGCCAATGGATCTATTGTATCACTAACGCCTGACTCGTAGGCAATTATCTGCTGGGTCCGAAGTGCGATCTGAACAGAGGCCTCTGTTGGTAGTGATAGAGCTTCATCTCTAGAGTTGGTGTGAAGTGATTGAGTTCCTCCTAACACACCCTGAAGAGCCTGAAGTGTAACTCTCACAACGTTATTGTCGGGTTGCTGTGCTGTGAGTGTACATCCAGCAGTCTGAGTATGGAATCTCATTCTGCAGGAGTCGTCATTCTTTGCTCCAAATCTGTCTTTCATGATGTTAGACCAGAGGCGTCGTGCAGCTCGAAACTTGGAAATCTCTTCAAAGAAGTCGCTGTGCGAACCAAAGAAGAATGACAACCTCGATGCAAATTTGTCAACATCCAGACCGACCTTTATGGCTGCATCCACATAGGCTATCCCATTAGCAAGAGTGAATGCTACTTCCTGTACTGCAGTGGAACCGGCTTCTCTTATGTGATATCCACTGATTGAGATTGTATTCCACAGGGGCATGTTCTCTGCACAGAACTTGAAAGTGTCAGTTATCAATCTCATGGAGTGTGACGGAGGGAAGATGTAGGTACCTCGAGCGATGTATTCCTTTAAGATATCATTTTGAATAGTACCTCTCAACTTCTCCATTGGAACACCTTGTTTCTCTGTTACGACAATATACATCGCTAGCAATACTGCAGCAGGTGCATTGATTGTCATGGATGTGCTAACCTTGTCCAATGGAATGGAATCGAACAGGACCTCCATATCTGCAAGGGAATCAATTGCTACTCCTACCTTACCAACCTCACCCTCTGACAGTGGATCATCTGAATCGTAACCACTCTGGGTTGGTAGGTCAAAGGCAATCGAGAGACCGGTCTGCCCCTGTTCCAACAGAAAACGAAATCGCTCATTTGTTTCTCGGGCTGTACCAAATCCACTATACTGTCTCATGGTCCAGTAGCGACCTCTGAACATTGTGGGTTGAACACCACGAGTGAAGGGGTACTCACCTGGAAATCCAAGTTTCTCATTATATTTTGAAGAATCAAGGTCTAAAGGAGTATAGAGTCGTTTCACAGGTATACCAGAGAGGGTCTCGAATTGCTCCTCTCTCTCAGGGAATCTATTGATTGTCTTTGCAACCGACCCCTCTTCCCACCGTTTAATATCTCCTTTCAGATTCTCATTGTCAGACATACAGTATCACCGGTCCTTATAGCTTGACAGGAACTCAACAATCAGTTTTTCAGCAACAGTGTATGGATCATCATCCCTCTCTGCAATACGTTTTATTGCAGATTCATACTCAGGTCGACCACGAAGCTTGGTTAGCAGTTCTCGGGTCAACTTGTACTCCATTATCTGTTCAAGTTCATCTCTGCTTCGTTCTAGTCCTCTCTTCTCGAGAAGACCAGTATCGCGAAGAAAAGAATAGTGTTCTTGAACCGTATCCACAAGCTCTGGAATACCTTCACCCTTACGTGCATTGGTAACCATGACAGGAGGTCGCCAATAGTCCTCACCTTTGGGTGCAATGTCCAACATTGCATTGATCTCTGTGACCTTCTTATCGGTTCCAGGGAGGTCGCTCTTATTCACTACGAAGATATCAGCAATCTCCATTATCCCAGCCTTGATAGCTTGGATGTCATCACCACTCCCCGGCACATCTGTCACTATAACAGTCTGAGCGATATCAATCACTTCAACCTCAGATTGCACTGCACCAACAGTCTCAACTATGACGACATCTTTTCCAAATGCATCGATGGCACGTACTGTATCTGAGGTGGCTCTAGCGAGACCTCCCAAGTGGCCGCGAGTACCCATGCTCCTAACATAGACATCTTTGTCAAGTGCATGTTCCATCATTCGAATACGGTCACCTAGAAGGGCACCTCCTGTGAAAGGACTTGAAGGGTCTACAGCAATGATGCCCACAGTGAGGTCTCTTTTTCGATACTCTACAATCATCTTGTTGACAATCGTGCTCTTTCCGGATCCAGGGGGACCAGTGACACCAACAATATGCGCTCTACCCGTGTGCTTGTATAGCAGACTCAGAGCCGCAGGAGCGCTTGAATCCTCGTCCTCAATGAGAGAAATTAGACGGGCTAGAGCAAGACGTTTTCCTTGGAGAACGCCCTCAACAAGTTCCTTGTAGGACAAGACAGACGCCTCGTTGATTTAGAGCTTGACGTTGTTTTTGATGTATTCCACTATTGTTTCCAGTTGTGTACCAGGTCCAAAAATTTCAGCAATACCTGCTTCTTTGAGACCGGGAATATCATCTTCCGGTATGATCCCACCGCCAACAATCAGAATATCGTCGGCACCCTCTGCCTTTAGTATCTCTGCCACACGTGGAAATAGAGCATTGTGTGCACCACTCAAAATACTTAGACCGATGCAGTGTGCACCTTCCTGAATTGCGGTTTCAACAATCATCTCTGGTGTCTGTCGAAGGCCTGTGTATATGACCTCCATTCCAGCGTCCCTTAGAGCACGCGCTACTACCTTGGCTCCACGATCATGACCGTCAAGACCAGGTTTGGCAACGACTACACGTATCTTCTTGGATGAACTCAAAGACGCACCTCATGATGGTTTGATTGCTTGTGCTTGCTGCAGTGATATAAAGCCTTTCGATTGAAGGGGGAAATTGATGTAAACACCCCGTAGAGTTAATATGGATGTTGTTTATTGTGAAGAAGAGGAGATTTGAGATATGTCTGTTGGCTACGAGGATTATACGGCATTTGATTGGTTCGCAGAGGCAAAGGGTTTTGAGAAAATTAAGGAGTATGACAAGGCTGTAATGGCGTTTGAGGAAGCCATCAAGCTAAATCCAGATATGGCCAAGGCGTGGTTCTACAAAGCTATAGCGCATTACAAGCTGGGT
>JAEOST010000251.1 GCA_016840245.1 Candidatus Thorarchaeota archaeon | reverse complement strand
TGTTAGAATTCTCTCACTCTTCATTCCTCAACATCACTCATTACTAACTCAAGATTGGCTTACGTAGAAACAAAGGGTAATAATCAACCATTCAAACCTCTGGGATTGAGTGAATTCGCATGGTTGGACTACCCAGGTCACTTGTCTTAGTGGTTGTTCTAACATTGCTTCTTGGAGGTATGTCTAGCTATGTGATGGTAGACGGTTCAACAGACACACCTCCATTGCCACCATTCATTCCCCAGATTGATAATCAAGTCCAAGAGATCATGACAGAACAATACATACCATCTGTCGCAGTAGCAGTTGTTAGAAATGACTCGATAATCTGGGCAAAGGGGTATGGTGAACAGTCAGAGCTTGAAACCATCTATATGACAGGGTCTGTGACCAAGACAATCACAGGAACAGCAGTGTTCCAGCTGTATGAACAGGGACTCATTGAATTGGATGATGATGTCAACAACTACCTACCATTTTCACTGAGACATCCCGATTACAATGAGACTCCTATCACCATCAGAATGCTACTCCTCCATACATCAGGACTCGCCAAGGACACGGAGTTGTACATATGGGGGATGGGCGAAGATGCTTTGATGAGAATAGAAATAGAGAACCCATTCGATTGGTTGCCGTACCCTGACTGGATAGGAGAACATCTTACTCCCAATGGTTCACTCTATGTCGAGGAGAGCTGGACACAACATGAACCAGGCACAAATCGACACTATTCAAACATGGGTTACAATGTTCTATCGTACATCGTAAATTTGGTCGCTGGAAAGCCCATCTGGGAGTATGTTCAAGAGAATATCTTCGATCCATTGGATATGGACTGCTCAGGGTATAACTTCACAGGCTTTGATGAGTCCCAGTTGGCACTACCCTATGAATACATGATGGAAATTGATCCAAACTCGACTGGCAACAAGGCGTATCCTCATTACAATTACATGGGATATGGTTCAGGAGCAGTTCGGTCCAATGTCTACGATTTGGCGAGGTATATCCAAATCCACATGCACCAGGGTGAGTCAGACGGTGTGAGAATCATCGAAGAGGACACAGTAACACTCATGCATCAACTACAGGCATCCTGGGTGACAGGTGATGGCGGCTTAGTGAACTGGGATGGATGGGGAGGAACAGAGGGGGACATCTACGGTTTCCACGCAAAGGCATATGCAATCATCGGCGGCAACACAACAGTACCCTACGCCGTAATCACGCTCGTGAATCAGGGTCATGATGATGCAAGAGGTGCAGCCTACAATATCACAAGACTGCTCCAGAAATATGTTCATGAATTCGATACTATGGAATACTCATCCACATCAAGCACTACAACAACGACCATAGGAGTACCCGTGGAGCCAGTCCTCCTAGTGGGTCTAACAGCTGGTGTGGGAGTCGCAATGGTCCTGCTTGTCATTCTCATGAAGAGACGTAATGCATGACAATCCAATTATTGAGAAAAAGAGAATCTACAGAGGTAGACAATCCCATAACAGACGAATGACTGATTAGATTGATTGGTCGACGTAATAGTGAAGGTGTTTTCATTTTGGACGTCCTGAGCATTGTAAAGAGAAGGCGGCACATTCACCACTTCCAATCAGAGCCGGTTTCGGACGAGATGATTAGAACTCTCCTTGAAGCAGTTAGGTGGGCACCATCTGCAGGAAACCTTCAACCTTGGGAGATTATCCTACTTACATCCAAGGACGAGATAGACAAGATGGTTGACGCCCTTGGGGAAAAGGAGTATATGCGTTCAGCTCCGGCCATCTTCGTCTTCTGTGCAGATCTGAACCGTTCCGCTGATAGATATGGAGAGAGAGGCTCTTCTCTCTATGCAATTCAGGATACGGCAGCAGCAATACAGAATGTACTTCTGACTGCAACATCACTTGGACTTGGGTCTGGGTGGGTATGCGCTTTCGATGAAAAGACCGTAGCAGATTTCTTCGGACTTCCAGACAATGTGAGACCGTTAGTTCTCATCATGATAGGTAAATCTAAGGAGAACCCAACTCCACCTCCAAGAAGAGAGGTTGTTGAATTCACTCACGTAGGAGAATTTGGAAATAGAACATACAATATGTGACCTAGAAACAGACACATTGATTGATATAATTCAAGCACATTCTTGCCAAAATCATTCATTCATCTGCAATGATAAATAAGGAGGGCTATCCACACTTCATCACTAGGTGACTCGCTTTGGGTGAGATACGAGAGGAGTGCAAGGAAATAAACGATGAATGTCAAGGATACATTGGTAGAGGACAGTATGATCAAGCTCTCGAATGTCTAGAGAGACTGACTGAGACATGTCCCGAGGAACCTATGAACTGGAGTAACAGGGGTGCTGCACTCATCGCACTGGGACGACATGGAGAGTCCATCGAGTTCTTTGATAAGGCTCTTGAGATCGATCCCGAACATGAGTTTTCACTCACAAACAAAGGACTTGCTTTTGAGAATATGGAACAGCTGGATGAAGCTATGACATGCTATGACACCGTGATTCAGTGGAACCCCAACTTTCCTGACGCATGGTTCAACAAGGGGAATATCTACAGGTATAGACATCAATACCAAGAGGCCATTGATTGTTATGAGAAGGTCACAAAGCTCAACCCCTCGTTCTACCGAATCTGGAACAACATTGGTGTCTGCTATCATATGCTAAAGGACTATGAGAGAGCCATAGAATACTATAGGAAGGCGTCAGAGATTGATATTGAAGACCCATTCCCATTGATCAATATGGGCTACTGCTATGAGGAACTCGGTAGAGTTGACGAGGCGATAGAGATGTACCGTTCCGTTCTCAAGATTATTCCAAACGAGCCAAATGCATTATCTTGTCTACTTCGCCTGGGTGTTAGTTGGGAGTAACTAATTAAGCAGCCCCTAGTTTAGATCCCATTTCTGGTAGACATCCTCGATGCCATCACCAACGACTTCTATGTCAGTAATCTCACCCATGCCTGCCTCAAAGAGCCATCGAATGTGATCTATAGTGTTGGGGTCGATGCCAATACATCTTGCTGCTGTTGCGTCTGCCGCTATCGGGTCAACGCTAGCTATGATTGTGTCCATCTTCACGGGTGTACCACTCCAAGGACCACTGCCAGACTTGCCGTAGAAACCATCGATGACACTGAGAGTGGGTGGCAGGGTCTTGCAGATATCATGAATGACGTTGTTCATTCCATGTCGGTGCATGAAGAATTTCTTACGAGTAGTGAGCATACCGAACATATTCTTCAATCCCATAGTGATTGTTGTATGATGCAGTGTCTTCATGGATGGCACTGTGATGATAGCTGACTCTACAGCGATCCTGGCCACCTTGAATTTCTTTATACCCCGAGGGTTTTCTACTTCTAATTCGATCTTATCGTCTAGCTTCCTCATGTTGATGTACTTGGAGCCCAATTGATCAACTACGTCCATCATACCTGTCTCAACAATTGCTTTGTCAGGTGATGTTATTCCACCCTCTGTCTCAACCACTATGACGTTCTTGCCTAGTTCCATGACCTTCATGATCACAGCCTCCACCACTATGGGATCGGTTGTTATTCCGGTCTCGAAGGTGTGACTTGTGATGAGGTTTGGTTTCACTAAGACAGTTTCATAGGGCTCAAGAGCTTTCTTGAACGGTATCATTTCCATTGCCCTGACTACGGGTTCAATACCACGTCCTCCCTTGACAACTGCTACCAATGACATATCTGCAACTATTGATTATCAGGTATTTAAATCCGAAATCTCAAACGCCCATTCTTACTGAATAACCAATTTTTCCCAACGCTTTTGAGTGAAGATAGCTAGCTCCACGCATTACGATAAGAGGTGTTCAAATGAGTGAAGAATCAAATCGTAAGATTGCATTGTTCTTCTTCGATCTTGTGGTTTCAGGAGAATTTCGAGAGTGGTTTGACAAGCACACAGGTCCAGATCTCATCCATCACAACCAGTACTTCGAAGGTGACCGTGAGTCATTGATACTGGCCATTGAGGAAGACGCGAGAAGGAACCCTGACAAGCAGGTAGAGATCAAACTCACTCTTGCAGAGGGAGACCTCGTCACAACATTTTCACACGTCAAACAGAATCCAGACGATCCAGGATTTGCACTTGCTCATTTCTTCCGATTCGAAGACTCACGTGTCGTCGAGATGTGGGACATTAATCAAGCCATTCTGGAAGAGTCACCTAACGAGAATGGTATATTCTAGGCTTATACCAATCGTCAAGAGATACAGAAGCATCTCTGGTTCAGACTTGAAGAGAGAGCTGAGCTACGAATGCTTCAACCTCTTCCACAAATACTTCTGGTTTGTCTGAATGAATCACATGGTCAGAGTCGATTCTTTTGAAAAGCATGTCTGGAGCAAGCTCACGAGCTCTCCCAGCATCAGCATCATCCATTGCACCAACAAGCCCATATTCAGGATGCCGTAGCCAATTTGCATGGAGTAAAATCATGGGACACTCAGCACGTTGCAGAGCCTCAGCATGATCTAGTCCTTCGTAGACGCGACCATCAAGAAAGGCTTGAGAGAAGTCAGCATCAAACCGGACCAAGACATCAGTTATCCTACCGAATCTACCAGGTAGAGAGGGAGTACCACGCAACTTCTGAGATGCACGAATGAGGAAGGAGATAAAGTATGCCGCTGACCTTGGTACTCCCTTGAATGCTCCACCTTCTACTGGACGCCTGATCTTCATGAAGGCCCTGGCTAGTCCACCAATACTTCGTGACTCTTTGAGTTCCCTGCTCATCTCCACGGTGATCTCCAAGACCCTGTAGACATAACTGTCATCCCTGATCCGGGGCCATTCTGCGGAGAAGAGGGGTGGGTCTTCCATTATTATTCCGCTGACAAGGTCAGGTCGGTTTGCAGCCAACCACAGGGCGATGAGACCCCCTGAGGAGTTTCCGGAGATGATAGCAGGTTGTTTGACAACTTCCTCAAGGAATGCAATCATATCCCGTCCAATAGAAGTGAAGGTATAGTCACCTGTTGTCCAGTCAGATTTTCCATGTCCTCGAACATCTATTGCAAAGACATGATAGTTCTCCGAGAGCAACGGTAGAACCTTCTCATAGGTCGTCCAATCTCCCCCTTGGCCAGGAATTAGGACGAGTGGGACTCCATTGTCCGGCCCAACAACGTAATTGATGTTTATCTCACCGGAATGAAATTGTAACTCTCTGAATTGTGTCATACATAAAGTATGTATCCAAAGGGTTATAAATTTTCATAACAATGCAAATTATGAAAATTATGAGAATTTGTATGAAGGCTCATTGATGTGGAAGTGACAACAATGGTGAAGGATGAGAGATTCCAACAACTTAGAACCAACTTGGTACAGACCCTAGAGGAACTTGTGAAGTTCCGTGGAAACGACCCCATGATTGCGAGAATATACTCGATGATTGTGCTATCACCAGACCCATTGACCCAGGAACAGATTGCTGAGTCTACTGGATATTCAAGAAGCCAGATATCCCGGTACCTCGCCAACCTTGAACAGAGACAGATGATAACAAAGGAGTCAATGCCGGGGTCTCGAACCCAATTGTATGGGGGTGACACAATCCCCTTTCTTGATGGGTTTAGGTTGGGTCTGGAAACTGCAGAGAAGTTCATCAAGACTCGATTAGAGATCATGGACCACATTCTAGCAGAATGGAAGACTCTCCCTGACGAGGTCAAGACCAAACCAGAGAGCAGAAAGCTGAAAGAGGTTGTCACGGTCTTTCATGCGTGGTTTGGAAGTTATCTGGACCTTCTAACTGAGTTCAATCAACGCTTCAATGAACGACTGAAGAAGATTGAGCGAGACCTGCTTCTAATGAAATTTTAATCACGATTCGGACGCGGGAGGTCTTCGGTCCGGAGAGAGGAAATCGATACAGGTTTTGCTAGAGTGCTACTTCAAGGAACATCCTCCCACCTCACAAATCCTATTGAGAGTTCATATATACAATTTTCATTGTCACTGAGAGAATTCAGATATCCTGTATACTCAATGACCTTGATGATGTTGAGGTCTGGTCCACGGAAAATATGTGACGAAACTGTTCATTTGACATTCTCAAAAGATTCATCTTAAAGATAGCGAAGTAGATTTGAGGATTCGAAGTTGAAACCCATTGGTACCATAACAATTCACTATCCCCATGTTGATGAAGAGACTAGGGAAATCCTACAGTCGGTGGTGCCTGAAGCTGAGAACTTCGCAGACTTCACTGAACGACTGTGTGTGAAGGTGTGTACCGAGAATACTCCAATGCTGACACAGTATCTCGTGTTCTACTTTGCATTCTTGCTAAGAGACAATGGATTAGTGGATAGACTTGAAGAAGCAGATAGAATCTCTGTGATGTCAGAACCTCTACTACTGCTCACCAGAGACCGAAGGGGGCAAGGCAGTACCTGGGAGGATATGAAGGAGTCACTGGAACGAGCATTAGATTCCACTCCCAATGACTGGTTCGTCTGTCATGTCTACCTCACATGGAGGTTGGGGGCAGGTGCGATAACCTCATTCACTCAGAGTGACTATGGACTACACCCATTTCAGTCAATCATATCAGTGATAGAGGAGAATGAGAACTTGGAATACTTCAAACGGTATCTTCTGGCTATTGAAGCAGGTGGGTTCACAAAGGACCTCGAATACTCAAAGTCCTATGAGCTACATGAACAGGTGTTGCAGATCGCGAAGAAGTTTGATGATAGAATGATCATAGCGAATACCATAAGCAATATGGGGTATTTGGCAAAGTATTCAGATATTAAGAAAGGGAGCGACCTGCTAGTTAGAGCAAGAACTCTCTTTGAAGAGATTGGTTATACTCTGGGAATTGCTTCATCACAGGGTCAGATGGGGACTATCATGGCCTTTAGAGGTGAGTTGAATGCAGCCATTGAATATACGAAGGACTTTGCGATGGTGAGAGAATCACTCTCTCAACCATCAGATTTGCAGATGTGTGTAGTAGCCTTCTTCAACAATCATGCTGGGTATAGTGATGAAGCACTGAGAATTCTGAATGACATAGATGTCAGTGATAGGTCTCCAACACAGGTACGTGTCTGTTATCACTTTCAAAGGACCTGGGCACTCGTCAACCTTCACAGACATGATGAAGTAGAGGTTGAGTTTGAGAGGGCTCGAAGTGCAGCAACACGGATGGGAACACTACTCAGTCTAATTCAGATTGATGTATTGGAAGGTATAATGGAGAAGGCTATGGGAGAATCTGGTGGTGCTGTTGAAGCATTCACGAGAGCATATGAATCGCTAGACAAGAAACCTGCTCCAATCTATTACAAGAATCTGTGTCTCCTCAATCTCACAGACATCGAAATCGAAACATACGACAGCGATACTCTTGACAGTAATGAAGAGGTTTCTGGACCTTGGATGCAAAGACTGGAGGAACACATCAAGAGGAATGATGTACCGGGTATTGCGGCATGGTCCAAGATTCTCAAGGCAAAGTTCCGTCAGAAACAGGGACGCGATGGTGAAATCAGTGAGTTACTCAATGAGGTCCTCAATATATCCAAATCTTCAAGCATGCGGTATTTGAGAGAGATTGTACTAACAACTTTTCCGGGTTTTCCTGACGCCTTCGAGTAAGAAAAAACGAAACTTATTAGTCCTATCTACTAAACGAGTTGATGGGGTAGCGAGTATAATGAGCAAGAAAGCATTTTCACTCTGCATGATTCTAACACTACTCTTACTTCCTATGTTCTCAGCTCCGATTGTGAATCAATCACCAGTGTTGATGAGAAACGATACTGGTCATGAGCTGTCTGCGATAGACTATCTCGGAATGAGTCCAGACCCTCATCTGGAAACTGCTCCAGACGTGGTGGTCAATGGGACCTCCAGTGCGTTCAACTCCACCTATCACGGTTCTTCGGGAGTTGAGGACCCGAGCTATATTGAGTTGATATGGGACCATGTTCCGAATGATACTCTACAGTTCCAATCTGACGAGGGTATCTCGGAGTGTGCTGACTTTGTCTACTTCACACAGGACCTCGAATGGCCATATGATGAGATGCCATTAGGTGCAAAGATAGTGCTCAACATGAGCATCAACGAGTCTGGTACTTTTATGACTGAATGGAATAGTAGGAGAATGTTCGAGATTAGGGCATGGATGATTGACTCAGCGGAGGTATGGACATTCATCGGTCAAATCACTCAAGGGTATATGAGTATATACAACTTCAATTCAGGTTGCGAGCTAAATGAAACTCAAATCTCACAGGCTTGGGATAACGGTGAGGACGGTCTAACTCTTGCTATTGGCCTCACTCCAACCCTCGATTTTCTTGAGTACGACTCCTCGGAGCCATGGAGATACTATAATGGGTCTGTCCAAGTCAGGGTGAGTGATGTGGACATCTATGTCAAGATGGAGGTTCCTCGAGACCCATCCACACACCTGGAGCCGTTGTTCAACGCCAGTTGGGACCAAGATGTGAGTGAGGTGTTCCCATCTATTGAAGAGGATGGAAATGACATGCCATGGGACATCACCACTGGGGATGATGGAGCAGTCTATGTCATAGGAACGAGTGCTAGTCCATATGTTCCCTATGACGAAACAGGTCTCAACTTCATCCATGAGGTGTTACTAAAGTACGACTCGGAACTCAACCTTCTGTGGATTAGGAAGAACATCAATACAACCAGTGGATATGGAGTGACTGTCAGTGATGGATATGTCTATACAGCAGGTGTCATTCGTACCCTCAGTGAGAGCACAAGAGAAGATGCCTATATCACAAAGTGGGGACCTGACGGAACACGGGTCTGGTCAACTCAATGGGGAGGTTCTGGTCACCAATACGGAGTAGCAGTGACTGTTGGACCTGATGGTTCGGTCTATGCCCTTTGTACAGACTGGCACCACGACTATGATGCTGATGAATCCTCACTGCTCAAGTTTGACTCTGCAGGAACACTTCTCTGGAATAAGACCATACATCCTAATGTTTTACGGGGATTAGGTGACATCCAGTATGCAAATGGCATGCTCATCCTGTCGTACCATAATGAAGGATTCATCTCTGTTCGCGATGACAGTGGGAATGAGCTTTACAACATCTCGTACCTTGGTCAATGTATGACAGCTAACTCCGACCACATCTATCTCTATAATCAACAACCCACAACCCAAATTGAGAAGTGGAGCCTTACACGTGAGAGTATATGGAATGCATCCCTCTCAAGATATTTCACAAATGGGGAGCCAGATCATCTCTTTGCACAGTCGATGGACGTGTCATCAGACGGAGATGTATTCGTGTATTCAACGTCAAGTTTTCTCTCTGAAGAAACCTACCTCACCAAATTCAACAGTGATGGAACACATAACTGGACCAAGAGTATAGGAAAGACTAACTGGCTATGGAGAGGAGGAATACCTATGAGCATGAGCTCGTGGGGCATTCTGTATTTCGCACCGGGAGATTATGTCAACGAAAGAACAAGTATCACAGTTGAGGCATATACGGTGGGCGAGTACACGTTACCCATACCAACGCAAGACTCACCATTCCTAGTCATCTTAGTGGGTGGGGGCGGTATCGTTGCTATAGTCCTGCTCGTTGGAGTGTTCCGATGGAGAAACCGAGGTTAATCGCTCATCGAATGACATATTCACCTATCAGACTTCTTGAGGACCAATACTCTCTTCCCGGCTCCAGAAGTATATTCTGAGAAGTCGTTCCCACCATAGTCCTCTACAATCTCAAGCCCAGCAGTTCTCACTAGGAGTTCTGCCTCTCTTGGCATGATCAATGCTGCTGAAGTCATTGTTTCAATATGTTCAGTAGAACCATCTGAATGGACAACATCTACAGTCGCATTGCAATGTCGTATCTGGGCCAGTACGTCAGTAGAGTATGTGTATGTTCTAGTAATTGTTGACCCTTCAATCTCAACGGTGTGGGTTTCTGTACAATCCTCTCTAGTTATCTCGTAAGGATAGAGGTCAAGTATGAACGCGCCATGATCAGCTAGATGCTCTCGAACCAATTTAAGACAAGCAAGTTGATCCTCCGTGGTTAGGAGATATTTGAAAGACCATGGTATGATAACCATTGCAAACTTCTTGTTCAATTGAAAGTCAGTGATGTCACCATGATTGAATGAAACTTTTAATTGTACATCCTCAGGAAGTTGCTGTAGTTTTTCTTGTGCAAGCTCAAGCATCTCAGGAGAGAGCTCGATTCCTGTAATATCATAACCCGCCTGTGCAAGAGTGAGTGTGATCCTTCCCGTCCCACATGCGAGCTCTAGTATCGGCGACCCAAACCGTTTTGCAAGCTCGATATAGAGAATCTCATCTGGGAGTTCAGCGAATGCGTCGTAAAATCTTGCGGTATCACGATAGTACTTCTTACTGATTCGCTCTGGCATTTCATCTCCTCCTCAATCAAGTGAAGCTGGTTCTTGTCAGCCTGGTTCTACTACTCCTTAAGAATCTAGACAATATCTCATCTTCAACATAGAATTTGAAATGGATTTCAACTGCTACAAAGCAGGTTGGTGATAGCTAAATCACCATCGCAATATTTATATGCTTTTGGTGATAATGGTGACATAGGTGACAAATATGACAACTGACGATATGTCTACTGACGATGATGAAACACGAGCACGCATGAGAAAGAGATTCCAAGAGATCGATGAGTATCAACGCAAGAGAGAAGAGGCAGGTGCAGCATGGGTATTCGTTGGCTTCTTTGGATTCCTTATTATTTTCATTGGAGTATTCATGATGCTGTTATTCTTGGGCATCATTCCTCTAACATTAGAGATCCTCATCTCTACTGGCGTGATTCTCTTCGGGGTATTCGTTCTGGTAATATCAGCCTTCCTCAGGAATTCTCCTACAATTGTAATGAGCGAGATGTAATCTTGCAAAGACAGGAAGGTGATTATGTGACAGACGTGACGATACGGGGCATAGACGATCAAGTCTATTCCCTGTTCTCAGCCGAGGCAAGAAGGAGAAGTACCCCTATTGGAGAGTTGGTGACCCAAATCATGCGAATCTTTCTCGAAGAGACCTCCGATAAGCAGTATGCAATAGAGGGCTTGGATGAGTTGACCATAACAAGGGACGAGTTAGAGTCTGTGGGTGGCCCTATTGCCTTCAGAGGGATCAAGACCCTAACTATAGACGAGGATGTTGACTGGGAGATATTTGACAAGTACGTGGACGAGATTAGAAAGTCCAAGACTGTAGTCATTCCCAAGTCATTGTCCAAGCTGCAGGTCTTGACTAAATGTAAAGGCGTTGACAAGGTAATCCAGAGCTAATGAGCACGGAAGTACTAAGCCTGCAATGAGAGGAGTAGACCCCTCTCACATCCTTGTTTTCGTACTAGTCCAGACGCGTTTAGGGAGGTTTAGCATCAGGCATCGCCTTAGAGGCTGGCTCTCCTCCAATTCCCCAATGTGTCTTTGGTATCTCTAGAATAATGACCTCTACAGCTCGTTCTGGAATGCCTAACTCGACAAAGACCTTCGTGATTCCCGAGATAATGCGTTCCGCAGCTTCCTCTGATGTGCCTTTCCACATCTTAACATCAATAGTCGGCATGAGCTACCATTGGAGTTTCGATATTAAATAATTCTGATTTCTAGTTTGAATTAAACATCAGAAAATACAATGGTACGTCTTTGGAATTCTATTCTCAAAATAGACTAATTAGAGAAAGATTTGGTCACTTGATAATTGCTTGAACACGCCCCACCTGGCTGGTCTGTAATCGTACCTTAATGCCATGTGGGTGCTTCGGAGAATTTGTCAGGATTTCTTTCACGACTCCACGTGTGAGCTTGCCGGTACGTTGATCTCTCTTTATGATAATATCAACAGTAGCTCCCAAGTGGATGTTCCTGCGAATTGTCCCAGCATTCTTGATAGATTGATTCATTCTGATGCTGCCGACATATCTGAGGTTAAATACGTACTCACACCTGCAAACTCGTGCAAGGCTCGTAACGCTCCTATATCTCAATCCTCTCGCTCCATTTTCACACATTCAGACAGCTGCTAGCCTTGGAAACAGCTCGAGTGCACCCTTTCGTGCAATTGTCCTCAGGTCCTCCTCATCGAAACCATCGAAGGACTTCAGATCACTCATGACGAGAGAGGCCATCAACTTTGGTGCTGCTCCCAAGTCAGTCCCGAGTACAATGTGTGACGGATCCAATAGTGTCTTGAGTGCTGCTAGTGAGCTTGGGGTAGTCACTGCTGTTGTGTCATAGTACATATTCTGCAAGAGTTTCAATCCTGTTGAGGGACCCTGTTTTCTGATCATAAGGTCATAGAGTGACCTTAGTTTCTTGATCTTGTCACGTTGTCGGTATTCCAGTATACTGATCCGCCACGCCATGTATGGTACTGCACCACCACCGTGTGAGAGGATGAATCTGATGTTCGGATACCTATCAAGCACTCCGCTATAGACCATGTTCGCGACCGCTCGCGTAGTGTCAAAAGGCCACTCAATGAATGGTATTGGAACATCAGGCTTTCGCATTTCTGCAAACGGAGGATCATGAGGATGAACAAAGACCACTGTCTTACGCCTATTCAACTCAGCAAAAAAGTCCTCAAGCTCCGGGTCACCCAGGTACAATCCCTCAGAGTTTGACAGAAGACAGACGCCATCAAGATGGAGTTCGTCAAAAGCATACTCCAGCTCTGCAAATGCTCCATCTACGTCTGGTAGAGGTACTGATGCAAGTCCCCCATAACGAGAGGGATTTTTCTCTATCATCTCCGAGAGATAGATGTTGACCTTTCTGGCCAATTCTCTAGAAAATCTGTCATCCTTGAAGTAGACAAGAGGGAGCGAGAGGACTGCCTTGTCAATCCCCAGTTTATCCATGTCCGAGAGGCATTTGTCAGGTCCATATG
>JAEOST010000250.1 GCA_016840245.1 Candidatus Thorarchaeota archaeon | reverse complement strand
TACACATATTGATCGCTGCAGCTTTGAAGCTCTTGGAAGCACGATACTCGTTAGCTGCTTTCCAAAAGTTTTCTGCCGCCTGTTGCTGCAATTGCTCAGCCTTGGTAAAATCACCTTGACGTTCACTTGCTTTTGCAGCTTGAAGGTATTTCTGACCAGCCTCTGTGAAAGACTGTTTCATGGCCTCCTTCGTGGCCTCTTCAATCATTCTCCTAATATCTTCCTCAGACATGAAGACTTCCTCTCCGTGGGATAGATTCTAGTTGCATCTATCCATTTTCACTCTTTCGAGTCCCATTTTCATAAGAGTCAATAAGGGTCCCATTGCGAACTAATACACTTCTCTTGGAGAGTGTTTTAGTCGATCTGGAAGTGCTCCACCGTGCCCTTCAATTACAAGCTCATATCCACGTCCTAGCGTGGCTCCACTTGAGCTAGAGTAACCTGCCTTTGAAATTCCGCGGGCAGCACGTTCGGATGCTCTTCTGTGAATGAGGCTCACACCGCTGGGGCAAGAAAGAATTAGCTTCTTCTGAGCATCATCAATTTTTAATGTTATCTCGCTACCGGGTTGACCGGCACACTCATGAAATTGGCTATCTCGGTATTCTAGAAATGTCATGGAATAAGTCCCTTTCCCATATCCAATTGCTATTCGTTCTCTGTTTCCACTACATATTAGCGTTAGTGGGATGGAATCAAGAAAGGATTAGAACTACAGAAAAGAAGTAGAAAGTGAGTCAGAAGTCCTTTTGGGACATCCAGACCCACAGTTCATATTGATTTGGATTAGTCGGGCGGTGGTGGTGGGGGAGGAGCGTCATCAACCCTAGTATCAACTGGGGTGAGAACTGAATCTCGCTTCTTCTTTGTAAAGAAGAATCCACACACTACAAAACACACACCAAGTACAGCCAAGATGGCTCCAATGATTGTGTCGTATTCTGGTACTAAGACAATTCCCATTGTGGGGAGCAGAACCATCACAGCACCAGCAATAATTAGAAGTACGCCTAGACAGATTGGTCCAGAGCGAACATATTCACGCCAAGTGAGATATGACATTTTAGGATCTCCCTGATCGATACCTGTTGTATCAGGTCTCGTACATCAGATGATGGGTTGCGCGAGACATTAAAAGATTATTGCGTTACTTGGAAAAACGCGCAAAATGGAATTCTATGCCTATTCAAAGGACATAGTAACTATACATCCCGTTGAGGAGGTATTTACTCCTATTTTCAGATCAGTTACCTCAGCAACCTTCTTTGCAATCATTTCGTGGAAGGTGCAAGGATATCCTCGTGGGAGTTTTGACCCATCAGGATCAACAAGACGTGCAGCTTTTAGGAACTCACAACCTTGGGTTTCGATAGAAACTGTCAATGTTCCGGTCTTTGGAAGCTGACTCTCGCTTGAGCAACTGAATATCATCTCACCAAATTTGATAGGCAACATCATTGGATCCCCCTCATCAATCCACATTCTGACCAAGTCATCTGCAACCTTTTCAAACATAACTTCAAGATGACCTGTGGGCAATGTCGCTGCATATGCAGCAAGTTCACAGATCATTGTTCCGTGAGATTCTGCAACATATCGCCAAGCGTTCTTTCCAACTTGAGGCGTGATTTCAGGAAGGTGTCCAATGGGCATGTGAGGTAAAGCTTCAGAAACTTCTCCGCTCACTGCAGCTTCTTCTGTTGAGGCTGAACTACTCTCAGGGATATATTCCTCACCATCATCACGAAAGAGGTCGGGAACTTCGTAATTTGGGGCAACTCCAGATTGCTGATATTTCCTTGAGAACTGCATTAGACGTCCAGCACATTGTGCTACAGCATGTCTGCTTAATCCTTCAACTCGAATATGACCGTAAATAACTCCCACAAAATTTTCCAAATCAAGCTCAGAGATAGTCTTCTCCGCAAGGATTTTCTTCCCTCGGGCCACCCTGCAGGCCCACAACTCATCCATAACGCCTGCTTGAGCTGAATAGCTAGTGTTTGTGATTGCCACGAGTGGTGATATTGGGTAAAAGTCTCCCATAATGCCGACCTCTGGTCAAAGTTGTTACAAGCGAGTCTCTTGAAAAGCATATCGGGAATGTAGTTGGACATTGTTAATCTAATTGGACTTTAACAGTAATGATAGAAAAGGGATCGATTGAGAGTGTTATTGATTTCTCATCAGAAACTAGCTCTCCAATTTCATTTTCAAGAAGGTCTAAGAGAACAACACGACGAACATTTTGAGAGAAGCGAATTGTACTCATCCCTCCATCTCCAGAGTATTCGTTGAATCGTAGGATATACTCTGAATCATCGAATGCAGGTTTGATACAAGTGAGGTCTAATTCAACTCCTTCTATCT
>JAEOST010000249.1 GCA_016840245.1 Candidatus Thorarchaeota archaeon | reverse complement strand
TGTTCTGTTGAGTAGAACAATGGTATTTCTGTATACATCCTTACAATGACGGAAATTTGCGCATTCCCTTCAAATTTCGAATTACTTAAATGAAATGAACAGTTAAGTTCCCTTCAATTCGCTAGACTTTGACAATGTGAGTGTATCCATGGAGGTATTGAGGTTGGTAAGAAGAGAACTAGTATTTGTAATTGCTAGTATATTGATTACTTCATCATTAGTAGGAAATCAGATACAACTTAGTTTCGTTTCATCAGAAAACTCCCGAGAATTTATCCAGGCAGATGATAATTCTCCTAAACTGCATTGGTCTGCCGTATGGGACAGAAATGGGACACATGAGGAAGCGTATGACATAGCTACGGATTCAGTGGGTTTTCTCTATGCAGTTGGTTCAGTTGATGGAGATGTCGTTCTATTGAAATATAACCAAGATGGTGAAATGATTTGGGAGACCATTTGGGATGGGGGTGGAACAGAATGGGCAAAGAAAATCAAAATCAGTGCTAGTAATGATATCTACGTAACAGGTGACACTGATTGCAGTGGTAGTATGGATGCCTTACTACTCAAATTTTCAACTTTAGGTGCCTTAGAATGGAATATTACCTGGGGAGGTGTAGATCATGATACTGGTGAAGGTATCACGATTGATGAATCTGGATTGGTCTATATATGTGGAACCACCAATGGTGATTGGGGAGATATGTATGCCACCAAATTTGACACAAATGGTGTTGAACTGTGGAGTGCTACTTGGGGAGAATACTCTCAACAGATTGCCTATGATATAGCTATAGATGATGGTTATATCTACCTGGCCGGTGAACACTATTCGGGTAGTTCTGGATATGAGGACTTTGAACTCGTGAAACTGAATGCATCTGGAGGTGAGGAATGGAACGTTGAGTGGGGTGGTTTCGGGACTGATATCGCGTATGAAGTCGAAATTGGAAATGATAGCAATATCTATGTTGCAGGATACACAACCTCTGATGGTCCAGAAACTAGCAATGTCATGTTACGGAAATATAATCCCGATGGCGATGAGCTGTGGAATACCTACTGGGCTCAGGAAACCCATCAACGACCAAGAGGTATGATTATAGACAGTGCAAGCAACATGTATGTCACAGGATATACTCTGGGACTTTCATTCGTTTTGAAGGTGGACACTGCTGGTGATATCACGTGGTCAACAACACTGGACCAAAGTGCCCATGGAATATGTCGTATTGACAATGGAAATCTCTTTGTTGTTGGAACTAACTTCCGTTTTGGAACTACACAATTCATCAATATTGTTATGTTGGGACCTGAGTCTGTTGTTGATTCGAAGGCACTGGATGAAGTATGGACCTATTCGTCTGAAGGTTTGATAGAGGTTGCAGGGACAGCAGACATAACCGGTGATGGTTCTGAAGAAGTTGTATGTATTTCAAGGGAGGGTATTAGTAGTTGGATAGAGGTTGTGGACAATGGAGTAGTCCTATGGAATTATTCTTGCAATCCAAATGCCTACGATCACCGAGTGATTCCTGCAAATCTAGATTCGGATTCAAATTCAGAATTACTAGTATATACTAACTACATGGTTTCGATGCATATAGTTGACAACATTACAATTGTAGATGATGATGGCACTAAACTTTGGACTCGGAACTGCTATGATACGTGGAGTACTCAATTTCAAACAATTGATATGAACTCCGACAATGTTGACGAGATTGCTATAGTCATAAACGGATCGCTATATCTCTGGAACTCTGATGGCGCAGAAATATGGAAGATAGATGGCAATTCCACGAAGCGATTGGAAATACAGACGAGTGGAGATTACAACGGTGATGGACGAAATGAACTTGTTGTGTCTAGGAATGATTATTCAGATTACTTGAATTCAAGCTGTATGATTGTTGATTTCTATGGTAATATAATTGTCAACTTTCCTATCTTCTCAATAAGATATTCTCATGAGAACAGAGGCAAACCAATTCAGATTGCAATGGCTAACTTTTATGATGATGCAGAGCTTGGTTTTTATTACGTAACAGAGGTTGGTTATCAACTTCTTAGTTTTTATCTGGTAGATAGCACTGGACGACAGACTACATGGTATGTTCCATACGACTATAGTATTGATGCAAGTTTCTACTATGATGCAAAGGCAATCATTGCTGATTTCGACACTGATGGAAAGCATGAGATTCTCTTTAGAGGAGAGGCTGCTATGTATATGATGAACTCCTATGGCAGAGTTCTTTGGTGTACAAACGAGTCCTCAATTGGTCTTCTTAATAGCTATAGATGGCCCTCAGAGTCATTATTCGACATTAATGGTGACTCTGTTGATGAATTGATTGTTTTGATCAACAACGTGTTATATTCATATGATCCAATTTCAGGTCATCTTTTAGAAAAATATATACTCGAAGGTGAAACAGGCCTCTTAGCCGATTTAGACCTGAACGATGTGTCTGAAATTATCACACAAGATGAGTCAACTATCCGTGTATACTCAGCATTGTCAGCTACAACATCAGGAACTACTGAAACTATAACAACAGGAACTAGTCCGATCACTTCATCAACAACGTCAACATCTGAGTCTCAGACGACCACACCGGAAATAGGTGGAACCCTCACTCTCCTCATCACAGTAGTAAGTATAGGAGTGATAGTCATCATAGTTGTGATTGTTGTGCTTCAGAAACGGAGATAGGACAGTGAGTGCTGTCTGATGACTAGACTATGCAATTGAGTATTGAGTGTGAATCAGTTTTCTGAATTCAATATGAGCTCATGGCGACTTAGAATGTGTAATTTCAAAAACTATCTAATTACTGTCACAAATTTTGACTTATTGAGTCCTGACCCTTTTACGATTCCTTTATGAGATACTACACTACCGGACACATCATAAATGGTGAATTCCAATGAATTTCGACCCTACTAATGTAATGCAAATCCGACTGTCAAAGGAACTCCCACCTAAGTCCTCATTTGATCCACAATACAGAAGAGCCCCTGATAGGGGATTCAATCTGTCGGAAGCAGATACAGTTCTTGCCATTAAAAATTCTCTAAGATATGTGCCATCTGAGTTGCATAGCGTTTTAGGACCTGAGTTTCTTAATGAGCTAATAACTCGTGGAAGGGTCTATGGATATCGATATCGACCGGATGGAGCAATCAAAGCAAGACCAGTTGATGACTATACTGGAATTCTAGAAGCCAGAGCAATGCAATTGATGATTGACAACAATCTAGACTTCGACGTTGCTCTTTATCCCTACGAACTCGTGACGACGTACGGAGAATCTGGCCAGACATTTCAGAACTGGCTACAATTCACTATGGTTAAGAAATACCTCGAAGTCATGACAGAAGAACAGACACTAGTAGTAAGCTCTGGACACCCCTTGGGGCTTTTTCCAAGTAAGAGAAGCACTCCACGAGTCATATCAACTAATGGCCTCATGGTAGGTATGTTCGATACCCTTGAAGACTTCCATCGTGCATCCGCCCTCGGTGCTGTCAATTATGGACTGATGCCAACATTACGTTGAATAATTATATATTCTTATGAATACACTGGACAAATTCAATGACTAACTATGCCCATTGTTAAACAGTACTTCGCCTTTGTCGTACGAACACTGCGATGACGACTACCACTGTTATCCCTGCACCCACAAGAGCCACTGAGGTCACCAGTTCCCCAATTAACTGCCCACTACCTTTGACCGACAGACTGAACACGAATCCATCATCGGCAGCGGAATTTATAGAATCATAGAGCGCATTCGGAACTCGAAGGTCTGTCGACATTGTCGTTCCTGCGACAATAATATGACCAGCTCTATCCATAACAAGCCCTGACAGAGTGTCACTAACTGAACCACCATAGAATGTAGAGTAATTCACTGAACTACTCAACGGGTCAATCATTGTGATATAGACCTCATTTCCTTTCTGGGTGACATCGAAGGCATCCTCAGTAACCGGAAAATATCTGTTAGCTGTAGATCCACCTAACCATATCTCTCGATCTGAGACCACCACAATTGAAATAATACTGGTCCAAACATCCTCCTGGTACGAGTTTTCAATTACTCCTGAGAACAGGGTGGAATTGCCATCCGCTCCTAGTATTGATACAAAGACTCCTCTGGTCCCATTGAGGTCGGAGTTCTGAATAGCAACCCTTGAGAAGTCTGTGGACAGTGTTAATCCTGCAAGATATATCATGTCGTCATCATCCAATTGCACAGCTTCTGCAATATCTCGATTTGAACCACCAAAGAATGTAGAGAAATTGAATTGGCCATCTGCATTCAGCTTGACCACATAGCAGTCACCATCACCCCCCATCTCGTCATCCATTGCATTTACTATGGGAAAGTCAGAAGACCTTGTTAAACCAACTAGTACGGGATTGTCATTCGAGTCTAGATCAACAGAGAATGTTGGGTCAACGACTCCTTCTCCACCAAGATACATCGAGTAGATGAGTTCCTCCCCAGTGTCTCCAAGCCTGAACACAAAACCATCGCTGTCACCACCCCTTGAGTGGCACTCAGGTTGGGTGTTCAATGTGTCTACAGGGAAGTTGGATGACTCGGTCCTTCCAACCACTATACAGGACCCGTCAGTGGCAGATACGATCTCATAGGGAATGTCATAGCCTGACCCACCAACAAATGTAGAGAAGAGTAGTTCACTACCATCAGATGATAGCTTGAGCACAAAACAATCTTCCCCTGAGTTGTACGAGTCATCATATGCATTCAGTGTGGGAAAATTGGAACTGGAAGTCGTTCCTGTCACGTATACATTACCGAGAGAGTCTATGGCAATGTCTGTTCCAGAGTCATCCCCCGACCCACCAATGAAGGTGGAATAGATGATCTTCTGACCATCAGGACTCAGTTTCATCACGAAACAGTCCTGAGGAAACCATTCGGTGCCACCGGTATGGGACCTATCAAAGACCCCCTCTGTTGTTGGAAAGTTGGATGATGTTGTTGTCCCAACAAGGTAGATATTCCCATCAGCGTCTACTTCTACATCACCAAGCCAGTCACTATCTGCACCGCCAATATACGTTGCAAAGTTAAATCCTACGGTCATCGAGCCCTGAGCAAGGACCGAGTATGTTGCTGCACTCAGAAATCCCAGGGACAATACGAGCCCGATGGATACCAGCACTCTCAGCCTACGAACATTCATCCTCACTCACTCCTATTGTATATGATTCAAGCTAGATAACCTCTCTTACGTTGCATGAAACAGGTCGTCGTCCCTTCAGACTTCATGTCAGACTCTCCTCGGACCCCCATTCCCCATGTCCGGGTTCGGATTCTACAAACTTCCTGACATAGATATCATCGGTATACAGGGTCTGTGTTCGGAACCTGTTACTGAAGATGGGTTTAATCTTGTCTAGGTACCCACTATCCATGGGATATGCTTTTCTCAAGTGAATTGTGTGATTGGTATTGTCCGATACATCAATCCAATTTCCCAAGCCCGGATCCACTCCAGGGACTCTGAGCTCCAGTCGTCTCCAAGAATTCCACTGATTCTCATGCCAAGTAGGACTGGGATTCTGCCAGACAGCATCGCTATCTTGGAATTTGAAGTACTCATTGCTGGTCCCTGAATAACTATAGACTAGATACCCTGAGGTTCCATAGACAATGAAGTAGGAGTACTCATCATCAGCCCTGTACCACTTCCATCCCAGAGCGTACCCCCGTTGGTTAAGATTCATGGACTTCGATTTGATGTATGTGGTCGTTTCGTCGCCATTGTTGTATATCTTCAGTGCCTGATCGTCTTCGCCGCTATCAGGATCGCTCACAACATCAACATAGGTTCCACCACCACCATCGTCAACC
>JAEOST010000248.1 GCA_016840245.1 Candidatus Thorarchaeota archaeon | reverse complement strand
AGGTCGGCATGACAGTTTCTTGGAGAAGAAGTTCAACACCGATGTTTACCTGTTCAATCTTTGAGTAAAACGTGTTACATCGTTTCTTATGATTTCAGGATGTATAAGAAAACATCACTCCTGAGAAGGTTTCAAGATGGTAAATGCGACAGTAGATGCAGTGGATATCGACCTAAAGACGGGCACAACTTTGGGATTCTATACTTTTGGAGACGACAGACCAAATGTGATGATTATATCCGCGATGAATGGATTCTCAGCCACGTGCGTTTATGCCAACTACTTAGTGATGAAGTATCTTGAAGGCATGAACAGGATAGATGGATCAATAACACTTCTACCAGTTGCAAATCCCTTAGCATTTCGATTGAACACTCAGGTATCTCCCCTCGATTCAAAGGATTTGAATGGTATCTTCCCAGGTGATGAACGAGGTACAATAACGGAAAGAATAGCTTGGGAGATCTGGCGCCGAGTAGGACAATCAGATTCAGTTTTACATCTTCAGACGGGTCTTCAGCAGTGTGTGAGTCATGTTGAAGCCATGCATCGTGAGTATATCCATGTCAGAAACCTAGCATCTCAAATTGCATTACCGTTGGTTGTGCAGAGTAACGGACAACGTGGAGCACTGATAACAGAGGCGGCTCATGAGGGAATCCCAGCAATTACAATCGAGATGCGGGGAGAAGCAAATGGGGTGGACGCTCAGGCAGCTGTTGAGGTGAGAGAAGCAATCCTAAACTTCCTTAGAATCAGAAATATGATTCCAGAGGACCCTATTGAAGCAGCAAATACACTCACAGGAAGGATGCAGCATGTCAATACAGAGGAGGAGGGTTTCTTCACTCCAGTAGTCCATCTAGGGGAGGTTGTCAAGAGCGGAGACGTGATTGGTAGAATCCAAGACAAGGGAGATATCAAAAGCCCCTATGATGGAGCTTTGGTCTCCCTAAGCAGAATGCGCTATGTCTTTGATGGAGATATCATTGCAAGAGTTGCACCTCCACTTGTTGGTCTACGGTCCCATAGTGAACCAGAGAGTGAAACAAGTCCCAGGAGGAAATGGTAGTTGGGTTGCGAGTGTGATCATCACTCTAGGTTGATGTGTACCAACGTAGGGGACAAGAGAATCAGGGAGAAGGGAAATCTTCTCCTAATTGGAAGCTGTATGGCAGACCGCTTCCCTGCGATTGTTGAGCAATTCAAAAACCGGGATGGAGGTCAAGCGGTTTTACACATCTGTCTTGAAGAGACCCATGTCAACCAGGCAGGTTTCAAGATAGGGTCCATTATCCGATATGCAGATGTGAAACATGTAACCGCTCTGACCATTGATGGTAGTCCACACTGTGTGCAATTGCATTATATCATTGAGGATATCAAGCGTCACTTCACATCTGATGTGGAAGTCTCTCATTTTGTGGTTGAGAAAGGAAAGGTTCACGAAGTGTCAAGTCCTGCTGTCAAGAGGTCTAGACACCTCTCAAAAATCAAACTGTGACTATTTTCTGAATTTTGGCAGGATGAAACCTGCAGTCTTCTTGTATTCCAAGTACCGTTCGCCATAGAACCGTATGATCTTCCTCTCTTCGAAGTATGCTCCAATCAATGTGTAGATGCACAGTCCTATTGAGAAGATAATGACAGTTGAAAATGGATAGAGCATCATTAGTGCAATGAGGATGAGTATTGTTGCCAGATAGAGTGGGTGACGTACTCGAGCATAGATTCCATCTGTGATCAATTCTGGTTCCCGGTCCGTCCTCATATCCGCGACAGTACTGACTGAAATCACCTTTGAGGCGGCCATTGCTATAGCAGCACCCACAATGAATAGGGCGATTCCCAGTAGAACCAATATGGGTTGGACTAACTCAGGCGTTGTCAGAAAGTAAAGCCAGTCCCAGAAGTTCATCGAAAGAAAAGCAATACCAATAGTGATGATGGAGGTTGCATTGAAGATGTTCGCATAGGCTTTCTTCCCCCACTTTTCAATAATGCCATCTTTGACTCGAAGAGCAGAGATTCCACTGTGTTGTAGACCAAAAAGAGTCACACCAAGAATGACTAGCACATACTCCAACTTTGATACCTCAATCAGTAAGGTCCTTACTTGAATGTTCATAGGTCATTGGGTACGAACCTAATTGACTTCGTGTAGCAGAAACCTTATATCGATAGAAACACAATTAACTATAGTTAATATTCTTTTCTGTATAGGTGAACATAATGGAAGAAATGCCAGCGAATCCTTTCGCACCAGTAGAAATGTGGACTGAAACCTCAGTGAAAGTAAGAGATGACGATAACAAGGAAAAGATGGTCGATGCCAAGCACTACCATGTGCGATACATGGTTGGTGAGAGCCGTGACATGAGATTCGTCGACGCAGGTACTGATGATGTTGATTCAGTTGAGCAACGGGCGATGTATGTTGTGGATTCTATACATCGTATGAAGGGAGCAGCCTTTCATTACGATGCAGGTCATGTAGAGAAGATCATTGGTCCGAATGGTACGTCACGAGACCTAAAGCGTATTGATACATGTGAAGATCATGAGATGATAGAGATTACATATGAGAGTCCAGGTGTAGAGTGTTGCGCCATGAGTAAGGAAGAGGCAGATAAGCATGGAATACCACTGCAGTACATGGCAGGATATCTGCTTGGAAAGAGTGATGATCTTTACAAGATTGCCCAAGCTAAGACAGTATTGGAGTCCGGCAAGACTGTATATGAAGGCATTCACATCATACCAAAGGCAGTCATCAAGAGAATGGACTGTCTAGGCGAGTAACTGCGACACTAGCTACAACACAACCAACAGATGGGTGTCCGGCACGTTTCCTTCATCTCTCCTAAGAGCGTTGCCTTAAGTCCGGGCATCCATCAACCGTTCATTGTAAGTTGTACAAACTTGGACACCAGAGTGATGTACTCCCAGGAAACGGCACTGGGTGGACTCTGTGAGGTCAGAATCGTGTCTGGTCAACCTCATACTCCTGTTGTTGGCCTCTGGTATATAAAGCCCTACAAGTTCTCTCAAATGCCCTCTTGATAGATGTCCAACTTTGTCCAAGTTCTGGGTAGCTGTTGTATACCCTTTTCTTATTTTATTCAATCGTACAAATACTCGCATATGGAATCACTTATATGCTCATAAATGCCGGCTGAGAAAAGCACCTGTTCTTGGGTTGCGCTTCTATTACAAATTATGGGACTATTCCTGAGGCTAAACTCCGAGAAGCAGGCAATTAGGTGAACAATAATGGCAAGACCAGTGCGAGCCATGAACGAGCAAAATCACGGCATGGTAGTTTGTTCAATATGTGGCGGCAATGAATTCTATGAAGATCTTACCCGTGGAGAGAACATCTGTACATCCTGCGGGGTTGTAATTACCGAACGAATTGTAGACACGGGTCCAGAGTGGAGAGCATTCACAGCAGAAGAGAGAGATGCTCGAGCTAGAACCGGATCCCCATTCACGCTAACAATGGCAGACAAGGGTCTCGCTACAACAATTGGCTGGAGCGACAGGGATGCTAATGGTAGAACTATCTCTGCAAGCAGCCGAGCAGCAATATACAGAATGAGGAAGTGGCAGATACGAACTCTCGTTCATAGTTCACAACATCGCAATCTCAGCATTGCAATGAGTGAGATGGACCGTCTGACTTCCCAGCTTGGTGTTCCACGAGAGACCAAGGAGACCTCTGCTTTAATCTATAGGAAAGCCCTAGGCAAGCGTCTTGTCAGAGGAAGGAGCATTGAGGGAATGGTTGCTGCATCAATTTACCTCTCATGCAGGATTCACAAGATCCCAAGACAACTCGATGAGATTGTCACTGAGGCCAGAGTCAACAGAAAGGAACTTGGTCAGTGTGTGAGGCTTATCCTCCGCAATGTCAATATCAAGGTTCCAATTCCATCTGCAAACGACCTGATGCCAAGAATATCAGCAGATCTCAATCTTGATGGTAAGACAGTTCAGACAGCTATGAGCATCATCAATGAAGCAAGAGTCAAGGGAATAACCGCTGGTAAGGACCCTGGTGGCCTAGCAGCTGCAGCACTCTATATCGCTGGTATCATTGAAGATGATAGGAGAACCCAACGCGAGATTGCTGAAGCCTCAAATGTAACTGAAGTAACTGTGCGTAATAGGTACAAAGACCTCGCAATCAGTCTTAAGATTACAATCAAACCATAGAGTACGATTATTTTGGGAGCACATAGTGGCTCCCACTTCTTCTACTTTTTCTGTATCCAATTCTATCTAAGCAGAGGATTCATCTATAAGAACTCCAATTGAACATTGACAACGGATGAATCAATTCCTGTTAGTACTATGCGGACTTCCAGCCTCAGGAAAGACCACGCTAGCAATGGAACTCAAGAATCAGGCTGCCCCAGAGTTGGAGATAGAGCTAGTCAGTACTGACAAGTGGCGTGATGACGAATACTATGCTGATTTTCGTCCAGATAATGAGAAAGTTGTTCGAGAGAGGGCATTACGCAAGACAGACATGCTTCTAGGGATTGGAAAGAATGTCGTGCATGATGATACTAACTACTATGCGAGTATGCGACATGAGCTCTATGATATTGCGAGAATGAAGCGGTGTGTCTTTGCAGTGATTCATGTGAAGACGCCCATAGAAACAGCTCTCGATTGGAATCTGACGCGTAAGCCCGTGATTCCTGAACATGTGATAACTAGCATCAATGAAAGATTGGACATTCCAGGCTCTAAATATAGATGGGACCAACCACTTCTATCAGTTGACCTATCAACTGAAGATGTATGGATGGCTGCAGGGCAAATACTTGAGGGCATCCTAGCACTCAAACCACTCAGCTTAGAGAGACCATACACTGGAGAAACAGTAGAAGACCTCAGGGATAGAGTGACAAGACAAGTAGTGTCAAAGTTCTTGTGGGAGAATCCGTTCCATAGATCAGATCCCGAAGTCCATCGTTTGAGAAAGAGTGTGCTGAGAGAAGCAAAGGAAGACGGATTGACAGCAAGAGAAACTGAGGAACGTCTATCCAGACAATTAGCCAAATTGACTCGTAGAGTATCCTAGATGACTGAATAACAAGAGTGGCGGCTTCCTCAGAGAATCGAACTCTCATCGCTTGCACGATCATGGGTTTGAAGCCCACGGAGCCGGACCACCAGCCCTGGAGGAGGCCTTGTTTGGTGTAAATCTCATACCAACTTTAAGCTTAAGGTTGGAGCTCTAGAAACTTCTCTATAACTAGATGGGTTTCTCGTTTCCATTCGATGGATTTCTTTGCTAGATTTGTTGCTAGGTCAGCAGGCATTGATTCTTCGCGGGGCAATTTTTCAATCGTTGATAGCCACCCACTTGTCGAAAGCGTCACTGGATGGATATCATCGCCCTCTGTTGCCTTAATCATCATCTCACGGCCATGAGCCACCTGAAAGTAGATATCTGTGACTTTTCCCTTTTCGAGTATATAGTGAATCACTCGATCCCAACAGGTCTTAGCAACTAGTGCACGTCGTAATCGTCCAGTATCGTCATCTTCTAGCTGGCGATATTTGTGTAGTGAGGTTTCCAAGTATTGAGTCAATGTATCAACATAACTACTCATAGAAGCTTCATCATTACCAAATACAGAAATCTCAACAGATGTCTGTGCCTCTTCCACTGAGATGCTTGTTGCTATCTTCGTACTATCGATATCAGCTGAGAACTTTGCATTTCCCATAAAGCTGGTACTCTCAGCCTCACTATATTCAGTTAGTAGAACTCCAGGTTGTGAAGCTACAACATACCATGCAATTCTGAAAACAACAGCTGATTCAGGTGTATCATATGTAATTGTTCTTGACACCTTTGACTGGTCGGCTACCTCGTCCATGTAGGACCCTCCTTTCAGGTCTGAAGACTAAGAGTTGAACTCCTTATAGAGTTTGATGGTTGCTTGTTCAACGTCGATTTTCCGGGCGCCAATAGCAGCGTTCATCACTAAATAGCTATGAGGATAGTCATCAATTGATGAACCAAATCCACCCTTCTCGACAGCCCTGGGACCAGTCACTCTGAGATTGTATAACCTCGCACCTACACTTCTCACATCAAATCCATCCATCGTGATTGCGCATGCGACAGGATTACTCACACCAAGAACTCTCTCATTAATCGAATCAGCAATTTCCTGCATCTTAGACTCAAGATAGACTTTGTTCTCAAGTTGTTGATGTCGCAGCTCTTCGTATCGTTTTTGGCCTGTCATTAGTAGTGCTACTAGAGTCTGAACAATTGGAGCTGCGGATGCTCTTCCAGCATATGCCTCGGCTACAAGTGTGATAGTATCCGACGAGGGTGAAACAAGTATCGAAGCACCCACAGGAGCTAGGAAATTCTTGTCACTACTCTGAATCACTGCATCAACACGACCTGCATCAATAGCACTTCCAAGTGACCCCATAACTCGAGCTGATTGCACACCATAGGCATTGTTTACTACAAATGGTGCATT
>JAEOST010000247.1 GCA_016840245.1 Candidatus Thorarchaeota archaeon | reverse complement strand
GACTTCCTGCGTTCATTTATGAACGAGAGGATCATTGACGAATTTGCCCACTACGACCTCCAAGCAGTCTTCACACAGCTCGACGAGACCTCTCTCAAGGTCAAGACCAAAGTTCGAATGAACTTCGAGAGAATCGGACTTGAGCTCGTAGATCTGAAGTTCGAGGGTCTCGACACAACTGAGAAGTATCGTGAACGCCTCTTCTTCATGAAGACAGGCGGAGTCAGTGGAAGAGAGCTTCTGGGTTCAGAAACCGTCAAAGATTCAGCCGAGTCTCTTGGTAAGAGTCCTGGTGCCGGCTTTGGTGCAGGCATGGGCTTCATGGCAGGAGCACAAGGTATGATGGGCGGTGGTGGACAGCAGGGAGGAGCAGCAGGTACGCCTGCAGGTGCAAAGTTCTGCGCCAACTGTGGAACCGCTCTGAATGGAGCCAAGTTCTGTCCGAACTGTGGATCTAAAGTAGGATAATTGAAAACCAACGTGGACGGCTCGACCGTCCACATGTTTCTCTTTTTGTGAATAATCAAGAAATGCGCAGAAGCAAAGATGATTAATTGTTGGCTTTGGCGCATGCGCTAATCTTGACGCTTTATAATACGTAGGAAGTCCATTCTCTCATCACATTCTATTCGGAGATAGAAGTATGAAGAAGAACCGGAGTATCGCAATGTTAGTTCTAACACTGATGATTGTCTTGCCGCTGGTTGTCCAGATTGGTTCAGATCACACAACAACCGAATTGGACAGAGTAAAGACATTCACTGAGAGCTATGTACATCATGACCAAATCTGGATTCAGAGCAATGAAGAATTCGATTCCCAAGCAACTGCTGAAGGATGGGATGGGGACGGAAGTGAAGAACACCCATACGTGATCACAGGTTATTTGTTCGACTGTGAGAGCCAACCCATTCGAATTTGGGACACGACTGTTCATTGGATCGTGATAGACAACGTAATAGACGGAGTCGGAAGCAACATTCAGTGTGGAACATGGATCGAAAATGCTACGAATGGAGCAATCGTGAACAATGAGTTCGTTAATCGACATGCAGGAATGGCCATCACTGGATATGTAGAATTGAACATAACAGGAAACCACGTTCATGATTGCTGGGGATCAGGTATCGAAGTCCTGGGAATACTGAATCAATCATTCATTCAGGACAATGTCATCGAGAATGTGGGAGGTGCAGGGATCTACTCAAGTATGACGAGAGGTTCCATCGTGAAGGACAATACGGTATCAAGTTGTGCTTCAATTGGTATCAGTCTTGCAAGTGTTGTTACCGACTGTATAGTGACTGGAAATGTTGTCTTTGACTGTGCTGAAACTGGTCTAATTGTTTCATATGGTGGGAATACAGTCATCACCGGGAACACAATCTCATTCGTCGAGGACCAAGGAATCTACATGAACACACCTGACAACTGCATTATCTCTGAGAACACCATTGGTGATGTCATAGGTTATGGAATCCGAATAAACGGTGGAGATTCAGGTGAAATCAATGAGAACATTGTAGAGAACTGCACAAGTGAAGGACTTCGTATAGAATCGACCAACACCTCAGTTCACTGGAACTCTTTCAGCAATGTGTCAGGATATGCTGTGAATCTGCTTAGTGACAGTAATCTTGTTTCATTGAAGTATAACACTTTCATTGACAATGGAGGCACATGTCAGGTCTGTGATGATGGGACAGCGAACATCATTTCAGAGAACTACTACAATGATTGGTCCTCTCCTGATGCAGATGCCGATGGGTATGTAGACGAACCATACCAACTTGATGGAGCTGCTGGCAACCAGGACGACCTTCCTCTGGCTAATGCAGGAGTCATTCCAACAACAGCACCTGATGATAGTCCACTAATCATCGATCCGCTCATCATCATCCTCATTGGATCAGTCGCAACCATAGTTATTGTAGGCACTGTGGTCTTTGTCAGACGTAAATGAACAAACTAGGGGTCAGTCCAAATCAGGCTGACTCCTTTTCCCAGATCTAACTGTCCATCAGGTTAGAATACTTCTTAGACAAGTAGGTACCTACCCCGAATAGTACAAATGCACCCGATGGAATTGCGACCAGAATAAAATCAAATGCGTTTTGATCTGCTACCTGGGGATCTGAGCCATCTCTGTACTCGTCAATATTGTTTTTCCCATCCTCATCAGGGTCCAATTCTGCATCGTTCACCAGAGGATTCAGGCCGTTCTCAAGCTCGTACAGGTCCGGAATGAGATCCTCGTCTGAGTCAGCTGAATGAGGATTGAGTAAGTTCAAGAATTCGTCAGCGTTTGAAACCCCATCACCGTCAGCATCTTCCTGAGCGTCGGATGCATCCAAAGGATCAAATCCATATTCGTATTCCCAACCATCTTCGATGGAATCCTGATCACTATCAGGAACTGAAACATCCGTCCCAACGATCATTTCCATAGCATCACTCAGTGAGTCAGAATCACTGTCAGTCTGGAAGAGTGCGCTATCAAGCCAGTACTCGTTTCGGTCGAGGATGCCATTCCCATCAACATCAGTATCATACTCGATAGTAATCTCATAACCCAGACTGTAATTGGCTAGGCAGTCAACTACAACGTAGTATAGTCCAGGCAAGGTGATCTGTGTGCTTAGTACATCCTGGGATTCCCAAGCAGAAGCCTCAGGATAGGTCACAATATCAACTAAATTCCACAATGAGTTATAGACCTTGAACTGTGCACCTCCACCCCACCATCTGGACGTGGCGCTGATTTGAGTGGGAGTAGTAATTGCGATGTGTAGAGTACGATTGAATCCTCCATTTATTATTCCACTAATTTCGTGACGAGTTGGTTCACCATATTCACGACTCATTGAGAAAGCGATACATCCTCCAATGACTCCAGCGGTTGCCCTTCCTAGATGATAATTGAATCTAGAGTAGGAATACACATCACTAGTTGTTCCAGAAACATAGTCATCTTCATAGCTCGATTCGTAGGCACAGATAACACTCCGATAGCCCTCTTGGTAGAAACTGATGTGATCAGACTGAGACCAGAGAGGAAAATCACCAGATGGCACTGAACGAGTGATGTCAAATCCGTAAAGGTTGCCCATCATCTCTGCAAGGTCCGCCCAATATTTGGCTACATTATAATCGAGTCCCTCAGCGTAGCCCAAAAGCACCTGTTCATCAGGGTACGCCCATCGATTCCTGTAAAGAATGGAGTCGATGTTGTACAGAGCAACTATCTCTATTCCTTCTGTTGTGGCTTCTGCAGCAACTTCGGAACTACCTTGAAATGGTATTCCAAATTCGATTGGAATAGCATTATTGAAAGCACAGAAGTAGATGTCGAGTGGCCATTCATATTGAGACATGACTCGAGCAAGTTCTATCAACAGTGCAACTCCACTGGCATCATCGTTCGCTCCAGGAGACCCCTCATTCGTATCATAATGAGCTGAGAGCACGAATACAGGTTGGTCCCCAGGAAGATAGCCAGGTAGTATTCCAATTACATTGTCATAATTGCCAACCAGACTGACCTCTACACGACCATAAGAAATTGTTTCCAGCTGATTCACAATCCAATCCCTTGCTGCCTCGTTGCTCGTAGTTTCCCTAGAAAACCTGGACCCAATGGCAGATAGGTCCCGAACATAACCACGGTACGTGTCATAATTGCATGCATAGAAGACCTCCTCAGCAAGGTTCGTTCCGTATATTCTGTCAACGTCCAATGTCGTTTGAGCTACAACCGCTTGAGAATGAGGAGACTGACTATTTGGAATATAGAGTGGAGTAGTAGTTGTGAGTATTGATAGGAAGAAGACTACAAGGAACAACCTTCTCATGGGTCGAATCCGGAATTTGGCACCGAATAAACTTAGCTCTGGGGGCAAGCGACTCGAAATAGTGTAACACATCCATTCGTATTCTCAAGAAGCTAGCAATGTCGTGACTGAAAGAAGAGATGTTGTGACATGCGACAGGACTCTAGCTATCATGCCTTGAATGAGGAAACCGTGCTATCAGCTAGATCTATCAAGAAGAGTACAGGGACCTATTATACACCCAAACACCTTGCCCATCTTATCTCGGTGGAAACCATTCTTTCATGGATATCCGATCACACTAATACGCAATTGAGGAATCTTGTCGATTTGAACTCACTTCTGGTAGAGGACAGAATAGCTCTGATTGAGAAAGTGAATCAGATCAAGATCATGGACCCCTCTGTTGGAGAGGGAGTGTTTCTTCTGGCCAGTGCAGAACTCCTGAGTGAGATACTAGCTGCACTAGGGGATGACCGAACAGAGTATCAAAGAAGAAAATCGATTGTTACTAACAATCTCTATGGTGTAGACCTTTCCAGCCATGGCGCGATAACGAGTAGTAGAGAACTATGTGAGTGGGCAACTATAGACAGTGCACCCAATATCCGCCAGGGTAACAGCCTCTTAGGATTTCTCGAAGCATCCAGGAAAGAAGTGGATCTCGATTCCTTGATGATACAGGAAATGGGCAAGAAGAATTTCTCTCGGTTGAAGGAGGAGTTGGAAAAGACAAGCTCCTTTCATTGGGCAAGTCAGTTCCCCGAAGTGTTTTCAGGTTCAGACAAGGGATTTGATGTCATCCTAGGGAATCCACCTTATGGCAACATTCTCGGTATGATAGAAAGGAGTCATATCAAAACAACCTATCCTTTCAATGCTGGAGGAAGCAGGACGGGCACTTGGAATGGAGCAGCCCATTTCATTGTTAGAGCAGTTTCATTACTGAAGGTAGGAGGACTACTTGGATTTCTTGTACCCAACAGTATCCTGAGGGTAAAACAATTCACAAAGACACGAGAGTTCATCCT
>JAEOST010000246.1 GCA_016840245.1 Candidatus Thorarchaeota archaeon | reverse complement strand
TGGTGAAGAGGTCTTCCTGTGGCATTCTAATCCACTCATAGATGATTCCGACGGAGATGGAATTCGAGACGGAGACGAGGTCTTGCTCTACGGCTCCGACCCCATGGATGAGGATGGAGACAATGATGGGTTGACCGACTTCCAAGAGATCTACATCTACTACACAGATCCATTCGAGTATGACACAGATCAAGATGGTCTCGGAGATGGTTCAGAGATATTCGTCTACAACTGTGATCCCTTAAACTGGGATACTGATGGTGACTCGATAACGGAACCAAATGGAGAGGGTGAGATGACATGGCCAATGAGCGACTATGATGAGGTCATGATCCACCACACCAATGTAACTGCTACAGATTCAGATCTAGACGGTCTCTCGGACGCTATTGAGCTGTATGTTGGCGCTGGAGTCATCCCATGGATGGATCCTGTTCCACTAGATCCAATGAACGAAGATACCGATGGAGACCTCCTGTTGGACGGGAGTGAGATGATGCTGATGAACGTGACAGACATCACGTATCCATATGTGGCAATCACTATTGTCTACAAGTACGACACGTCACCGGTCCTCAATGATACAGATGGAGATATGTTGACTGACTACCAAGAAGTGATTGTATTCAAGACCAATGCGTCCAACGTAGACACAGATAATGACACCATTAACGATTGGTGGGAGGTTTGGGTCTACAATACATCAGCAATTAACCCTGACACCGATGGAGACAATTTATTGGACAATGATGAAACCGTGACCGAGATTTGGCCGTATGGTCCGTGGCCGCCGACCAACTGGTCTACCGGAATGGGTCAGATGGCCTTAGCACAGGATGTGCCACCAGGGCGAGCATTAGCTGCCATCTATCCTACCTCGGCTACTGACTCGGATTGTGATGATGACTGGCTCCCAGATGGTCTCGAAATTCTGACCCATTTCACAAATCCGTTGGATGACGATTCTGACAATGATGGGACACCAGATGGAGATGAGTTCGACTCGGACTTTGACACTCTCTCAGATGGCAAGGAGTTCGAGTTAGGAACGGTGTTTGTCATTGGTGGAGGAATCTGGAATCCAGATTCAGACGCGGATGGTATTTTGGATGGAATTGAGGTCTATGTCTATGGCTCGGACCCAACAAATTCCGATACTGACGGAGATGGAATACCTGATGGATATGAAATAGCAACTGGATCTGATCCTGGAGTGACTACATATTTCACCGTACTCGCACCCTCTGGAACCCTAGCACCAGGAGTATCAGTATTGGTTGAAGTTCTCAACTATACAGTCTTTGATGATGTCTGGTGGCGGTACGGAGATGGCGTCAGCTGGAGTACCAATGTGTCGCTGGGATACAACGATACGAGTAATAGATGGATAGACGATAGTGTAACCTTACCAGCTGGTATCTATGCCTATGAGGTGTTTGGTGAGGATGTCAATGGTACAGAGCATGAATTCAGTGGCTCCTTCACTGTAGCAGAGGAAGGCGTCATCGTACCAATTGGACCACGAATGGTGATTATGACTCCGGCTAATGGTGCACAGACATACTCAGATACAATAGTCAGAGTTCAGAACCTCACGTCGTTCGATTCAATGTGGTATCGATATAGAACTTCAGGAGATTGGACTGACAATATCAGCATGGCCTACAGCAGTGAGAACCTTCACTGGTATGATGATACTGTGACATGGGCACCTGGTGAGTATGAACTGCAGGTGTTTGGAGAAACCCAAGATGGAACTGAGTACATGCAAGGAATCACATTCATCGTACCTGCAGTTGGTGAATTCCCATGGGCACTAGTCATTGGAGGTGCCGCCGCTGCAATGTTTGGACTCGCTTTTGTGACCTACATGTTCTGGTGGCGAAAGAGAGGTACAGGATCAGGGAAATCCCCTGAAATACCACCAGAGCTCGATGCTCTTGAGAAGAAGCCTAAGAGAAAGAGGAAGACATCCGCCTCTGGAAAGGAAACCTCTACATCGAAGAAGACAACCAAGAAGAAGAGTACAGGAAAGTCTTCGAAGAAGAAAGCCACTAAGGCAGACAAGGGAGGTGCATAGAATGAGAGCAAAGATACTCACAATTCTAGCAATGGCAGTACTAGTCATTGGAACATTTGGAGTCATCCCCACGGCACCATTAGGTGTAGGGATCGGTATGGCATCAGATGAGGTTCTTGACACTCAAGAGGCAACTCCTGAGATGGTTCAGAATGCATTGAACAACTTGTTGGCACAAGATGGAGACCCCTACCCAGAAGATCTGGACCTTGATGATATACTTGGAGAACGTTTGAATGAATATCAGATGATATACGAACCGTGGAAATCAAAGGCAGCTATTCACGCACTTGCCTATGATGAGGATACTGGATTCTTAGCACTGGGTGGTGGGTACCTATATGACAATGAGGTACACATGTATCGTCTGAATATCGAGACTGGGGAGTTCGACAAGGTCTGGGAGATTGGCGATGGAATCATTCAGAGCGATGTCCTGAGCATTGACTTCGGAGACACTGACCTCAACGACTTCATAGAGGTTGTTGTAGGAAGTTCAGATGGTCACGTGTACGTTTTTGAACAGCTCCACATCTTCGACCCAAACACTAACACAGAGAATATGTTTGAGCTCGTCTGGAAGAGTCCAGGGCTCTTCAAGGTCTTTGCAGTCAAGGTTGATGACGTTGATCGTGACTATCGACCGGAAATCATCGCGGGCTCATGGGATGGTAAGATTCACATGTGGGAGTACACGAATCACAGTGGATATCCATTCGTTGAGGAACACTGGATTGACTATACAGAAGTAGCAACCCTTGAGGTTGGTGAGAAGATATACAGCTTAGACACAGGAGATACGAATGAGAATGGTCTTCCTGAGATTGTTGTTGGTACAAGAGAAGGGACAGTCTTCGTCTTTGAGAATGCTGGAACGACACTGATGATCAATGACCAACCATTCCCATTGATTCGAGACAATACCTACTATCTCAACTGGACAAGTGGTAACTACACTTGGCAACCAATCCGTTCCCTAGAGATAGGGGAGCTGGACAGTACACCAGGCGATGAGATTGCACTTGTATCAGAGGGCCAGGGTGTCTTCACACTGGACTGGAATCCCGACACCAAGACTTATGACTACAAGAAGGTTCAGAACGATTTCTCAAACTGGGAAACCTTTGGATTCCATGGTCTCGACTACTGGGTTGATAGTCTTGTGTGGGCGAACAATGTCACATACATTGATGCATTTGATGCAACAATAGATGTCTACGAACCTATCGAATACGTGTGGAATGATATCCTCGAGATATTCGAACCTGATGCCAGTGTCTATCCATATAACACAGGTATGGCTCAGATGACCGATGGTAACTACTCAATATTCGATGCAGCTCTAGCATCTGTAGACAATGCAACCGCTGTTGTTGACTTTGGATTAGATGAAGAAGGTACGGGAGGAGCAAACGATGAGGCTGACATAATCGTTGTATTTGGAGATAGTCTGACTCCCAGTGTCTTCACAACGTTCAACTTCTCAGTCAGTCAGGATGGTTCAGACTTCCTTCAGATTCCTTCAGAGTCTATGGAGATAATGCTCGGAGACGATAGTAGGCTCTTGATAGATGTGGATGGTGTTCTAACGGAGCATAGACTAGACTGGTTCAGATATGCAAAGGTCTCAGTCTACAATAGTGGTAACTACACCATTAACTCAATGGAGCTTCTTCAAGTCTATAACCTCATCACAGATGCCTTATCATTAGCCATCGGGCCACTCAGGAGAGACGGTGATGCCTACGGAATGGGGCTTGATGAACCAAACAAGATTGTCGTGGCCACTGCAATTGGTGAGTTCCTATGCATTGGTCATGAGTCTGGAGAGTACAAGGTTCTATGGGAGTCATACGAGGATGAGCGCTTCTCACTAGGCTCCTATGTGTGGGACATCGAACACATCATGTCAGTAGCAAAGGTT
>JAEOST010000245.1 GCA_016840245.1 Candidatus Thorarchaeota archaeon | reverse complement strand
TCCTTGCATCCTAACAATCTGGACTGTAGCTTGGATGAGGTCTCTGTCATTGGTTGCTACAACTACGATATTGTGTGAATCGTGAGCAATGGACGAGACCATGGCTCCGTCTGTTATACCCATGCCTTTCACAAATCCTACTGCTCTTGGTTCAGAGGCATTGTGACGCTCAATGATAGCCACTTTCACAATGTCGCGGTCAACATCCGACACAACAAGTCCATCTTCAACTTTGGGCTCGTCTATAAGGCGCTCCGTGATAACCTGATCAGGAATCATACCTATGACGTTCATTCTGTCCCCACGGGCTTTCACCTGAAAGTCCTTGGGCTCAAGGTAGTGGATATTGACAGATCGCCTGAGTCGGGGTTGTTGCTCAACTCCAAACTCCTCAACCATCTTGCCGTTCTTTGCCACAAGGACTCCTTGTTTGTACACCATCTCTACGTTGATTTTCTCGAGGGAATCTAGAACAACGACGTCTGCATGATAGCCAGGAGCAACTGCACCTACATATTGGAGACCATAATGTCTAGCGGTGGAGAGTGAAGCGACCTTGATGGCTAGCACTGGATCAACACCTAACTCAATAGCATCTCGTACCATACTATCAATGTGACCCTTAGTCATCAAGTCTAACGGATTTCTATCATCTGTCACAAAACTGCAAAATTCTGCAGTGTGTGGTTCTATCAGTGAAGCTAGTGCTGCCAAGTTCTTAGCAGTCGATCCTTCTCGAATGTGGATATGCATGCCTCTAGCAAGCTTTCTCTTCGCCTCAGCAATGTCAACACACTCATGTTCAGAAGTGATTCGCGCTGCAGCATACGCGTTTAGATCGAGACCATCAAGAAAGGGAGCATGACCGTCAATCTTTTTACCCATACTAAGAGCGACTCGTATCTTCTCTAGAATAGAGGGGTCTCTGTAGATTACTCCGGGATAGTTCATCGCCTCTGCAAGTCCCAGAACATAATGTTCAGTCATGAGAGGCTTGATGTCTAGAAAATCAAGAGCTACTCCATTGGTTTCAAGGTCCGTAGATGGTACACAAGAAGGCAGCATTATATAGAATTCAAGGGGTCCTCCACGCATACTTTTGCTCATATAGAGAATTCCTTCCATCCCTAAGACGTTCGCAATCTCATGAGGATCAGCCACAACAGCCCCTGTACCATGTGGGACAACAGCACGAGCGTATTGGATTGGCATGACCATACTAGACTCCACGTGTACATGACCATCAATGAATGACGGGGAAACATACTTACCTTTGAGATCTATGACCTCATTTCCGACGTATTCGCCAATCCCAGCGATGAATGCCCCGTGGATGGCAAGGTCACCTGGTGTCACATCACCCGTGAAAACGTTCACAACGTTAGCGTTCTTCAGAACAAGGTCAGCACGAGTCCTTCCTGCCGCAACATCTATCATTTGGTCAAGTGGGTAGTCTACGGAACGTGATAGAAACATCTTTTCTCACTCCCCATGCCCTAGTAGTCAACCATGAAAAGGGTTTCCAATGAGCTCACTTTGTCGCTACAACTACAAGTCTTTCAGCTTCATTGTCGTAAGCTCGACCGTCTAGAGCTCCGAATATCTTGACATCAGAGAAACCAACACTCTCAAGCATATCTTTGATCTCAGCTCCGGAATAGATCCAATGATCCACATTCCATCTATGAACGGTGCCGTCTCGTTCTATGAAGGTCCACACATTATGCATCTTGCTCCAGTTCTCAATTGCCTCTCGTTCTTCCAGCATGAACCCATGTGGCCATTCTGACCAGCTCTGACGTAGGAATATTCGCGCTAGAATCTCTTTGCCCATTGACTCAAGCAGCAGTCGCCCTCCTGGTCTGAGAGATGAGTAGATATTTCGAAGAACAAGCATCTGCTCCTCATGGTCATCAAAATAACTGAAAGAAGTAAACATGCTCAGGACTATGTCGAATGTCTTCTTTCGATAGAATGTCCGCATGTCATCTAGTACAAACTCAATGGAGAGATTCTCATCACTTGCGACCTTTCGTGCTTTTTCAAGATACAGCCTTGTTCTGTCAACACCCACAACTTTGTGGCCTCGTCTTGCTAACTCCAGAGAGTGTCTACCAACTCCGCAACAGAGATCGAGCACAGCTTCATCGGGAGCAATCTTGCAAAGTGACTTAATCGCATCAATCTCGTTGGGTGTGAAAGCGATTCTAGCCTCAGTGAACATCACTGGTTCCATGATTTTCCAAAGCTTGTCATCCTCATACCAAGGAACTGAACTCTCGTCTGGCATATCTTATAACACCAATCACGAATATCCACCTATGGACAAAAAGATTTGTCTATAGAAAAAGAAGGGAGTCGACCCGGTGGAAAACCGGATCGAATCTAGGTTCTATGTCTTGAACTTCTTGACGTATACAATGTAGACGACTACGATGACCCCGACTCCAATAGCAGCTGGAACAGCAACTCCTCCTAATAGCCCAAGGATATCAGGACCTGGTGGTGTAGCCCCTTCAACATGTAGTTGATGGGTCACCATTGGGGTTATCTTAACATAGAGGAATCCCTCAACAATTGTGTTCCTTGAGAGTTCTAACTCCAAGAATGATAGATCAGAGATCGCTCCAAACTGGAAAGACCTGTCGTTAATTGGACCTACAATGTAATCATTGAGGTCACCCCAATCAACCATGTGAGTTCTTCCATCGTATGCACTGAAGTACTCTGCATTCAACCCAGTAACGTCTGCACTCTTTACAGATACATTGTACCAAGTCCCTGGTGTAGTGTTTA
>JAEOST010000244.1 GCA_016840245.1 Candidatus Thorarchaeota archaeon | reverse complement strand
ATGACGTCTACAGTCTTACGATCCAGTCTTGACAGTTTCTCTCTGACTTCCTGAACAATATCCTCAGATTTGGGAAGGTCTTCCAAGACATCTTCTGGCGAAATAACATGCATCTTGGTGTGACCAAGTTGGCAGTAGATGCAATTGAAAGTACACTTTTTGGGATGTGTTGTTATATCAACACCCAGGGACCGCCCATAACGCCAAGATGCCACTGGGCCGTACGTGTATGTCAATTACATCACCGTTGCCAACGTCTAGATATTGCTTATTCCTTCTTTTCTATCTCTGATAGCCGTTTCTCGATATTCGTCAGGATTTCTTGAAGATTCTTGAGCTCTGCCTCAAGAGCCTCTTTCTGATTCTGTAGGTCCTGCAGTTCGTTACCTGCATAGTATGATGAATCTACAGGCCCGACACCTGGACGATATCCCATTGACCAGCACGAACCACGACCGTATAACCTACCAGGTCTTTCCCATGGAGGCAAGTGTCTGAATGGTCCATTTCCTGGCCATCGACCACGACCACCGGAGCGTCCATATCCGCCTCTCATTATTTATCACTCCGTTGTTTGTCTTCTAGCTTTTTCGAAAGCAGATCGACAATTCCATTGAATGCTTGAGCCGCTTCTGATTTCGGATCTTCTATTACAAATGGAGTGCCCTTATCAGAAAGGCTGATTATCCTTGGATCCAATGGCAACGAACCCAGATGCTGAATTTCAAACTCAGATGCAGCTTTCTTCGTTACTCCTTCCCCGAATAATTTGTATGAATCTCCACATTTTGGACATACAAATTTGCTCATGTTCTCTATTATTCCAAGGACAGGCACACCCATTTTCTCAACTAGCCTAATTGCTCGTCTTGCATCAAGTACTGCTACTTCTTGTGGGGTTGATACAATGACAACACCATCGATATCAGGAATCGATTGAAGGATGCTGAGAATCTCATCACCTGTACCAGGTGGAAGATCCACTACCAAGACATCCAAATCACCCCAGCTGACATCACTCAGAAATTGCCGAATGACCTTCCCTACAAGAGGGCCTCTCCACGCAACAGCATCATCTTTTCTCTGAAGAAGAAATCCCATGCTCATTACGCTGAGATCAAGAGGACCTTTTACCGGCATCATCGTTTTCTCAACAACCTGAGGATGTTTTCCCTCTAAGCCTAATAGCTTCGGAACATTGGGACCATAAATGTCAACATCAAGAATTCCAGACTTTAGTCCCTTGTTTGCAAATGCAATTGCCAGATTCGTAGCAACAGTTGTCTTTCCAACTCCGCCCTTTCCAGAAAGAACCACAATCTTATGTTTGACACCCTTCATATTTTCCTTGATTTCAGGAGGAACCATATCACTTACTTGGGAAACTGCTTTTGTCGTCTTGTACACCTTCTCCTAGATGTCTGGTGAGACTATTGACTCACAGACAAGCACATATAATAATGAATCATGATTCGTTATAAGTTGAATGGTAGTTACATTCAAAATATCAGAAAGCAATCTTTTTTCAGTACCGAGGTAATTATGCAATAACATGCCTCGACGTAAGCGACACAGGTTTGTACATAGAGAACCACCAATCTCCGTCTATAAACCTGCAGGAATTCCAATTAAAGAACTAGAAGAGATACTTCTCTCTCTTGACGAATTCGAGGCAATTCGACTTGCTGATTATGAAGGATTGAACCAACGAGAAGCATGTGCCATTATGAAGATAAGTCAGCCAACGTTCAATCGAGTGTTAGCATCAGCGCGTAAGAAAGTAGCTCAGGGAATTGTCATGGGCCACGTTCTCCGTATTGAAGGTGGAAGATATGTTCTTTCAGATGGTTCCGGAGGTCTACAGTGTACAGAGTGTGGCCATCGCTTAGATATGAAAGCGGATGACCAGCACTCATGCCCCAATTGTGGTTCGACTATGCTCCGTTGGCAGAGATGGGATCGACCTTAGTTTGAGCCTCACTTTACCATTTCATTGACTTGTTTCCACATGGCTCTCAATGTTTGAGTAATTTCGTGATCAGGAGCAAATTCTGGAAGGGTCTTTCCTGCTATCATTGACTTGGTCATTATCCGATCAAATGGTATACGACCAAGAATCTCAACACCATTATCCCTACAATACTGCTCAATATCATTGGTATTCTTCATATTGATGTCATATTTGTTAATGATAACTGCTGATTTGACATTGAATCTACTCATGAGGTCAAGGACTCTCTTCATATCATGGATTCCAGATAATGTTGGTTCGGTCACCACAATACCCATCTTCAATCCAGCAACTGTAGCAATCACTGGACATCCAATTCCCGGAGACCCGTCAATTAGGATGATTTCCTCTCCCGCTTCCTTTGCTAATTCTTGACCCTGTTCTCTTACCTTAGTCACCAGCTTGCCTGAATTACCTTCACCAGGAAGGAGCTTTGCATGAGACATTGAACCAAATCTTGTAGTAGACTTGTGACTATGCCCTGACACCTTGTCGTGCATAGTGATTGCCTTTTCTGGACATACAATCTCACACACTCCGCACCCCTCACACGAAATTGGATTGACATCTGGAGGCTCAATTGCATCAAAGCGACACGCGTCTTTACATAAACCACACAGTGTGCAAATATCAGCGTCAATAGCTGCTACTTTTGAGCTGATGAACTCGTCAGTCTGTTTCATATCTGGGTGTAACAGGATGTGCAAATCAGGCGCGTCCACATCACAATCTGCCATTACTATTTCACCAGCAATAGCAACGAATGCGGCAGATATTGTGGTCTTTCCAGTACCACCTTTTCCGCTTACTACTGCTATCTCACTCGCCATGTTTTACAATCTCCTTGATATGTTTGAAAACTTCCTGAAACCTACTACGATATTCTGGCAACTCGGTAACAAATGGTACACCTCGTGAATAGAGCTCTGCTATATGTCTGTCAAATGGAATTTCCATCAAAACAGGTATCCCTTTTTCCTTAAGATACTGTTTCGTAGTATCATCTCCAATGTCTGCTCTATTGATTACGACTCCATATGGAACTTCAAGTCTATTTATCACATCAACTGTCATCGATAGATCATGTAGTCCGAAGGGGGTTGGCTCAGTAACCAGAATGACATAATCACATTCCTGTACAGTTTCAATCACTGTACACGAAGTTCCAGGGGGAGCATCGATGATGGCAAGTTGATCTTCGGTCGCTTGGTCTTTTACAGCCTTAATGATTGGAACCGCTATTGGTTCTCCTATATTTAGAGCACCATATGTAAGATTGACTTTCCCAGATTTATCTGAGTGAAGACTTCCTATTTGCCTCTCACGTTCACTGATTGCTTTGACTGGACAGACTAATACACATCCACCACATGAATGACATATCTCTTCGTATAGTATGACCTTGGTCTTACCAACAAAGAGAGCGTTAAACTTGCAAAAATCAGCGCAATCTCCGCATAATGTACACTTGTCTTGGTCAATTACTGGAGTAGGTACTGTAACTGGCGTTGTCTTTACTGAATCCGGATGAAGCAATGTATGTGCATTAGGTTCTTCCACATCACAATCAAACACGTGAGCATTTTCCAAGGATAGAGCAAGATTGACAGCAACGGTAGTCTTGCCTGTCCCTCCTTTTCCACTAGCCACTGCAATTTTCAAGATTTTGACTCCTATTTCATCATCTACTTGTGATGTGCGTCAACACATCCCTCAGTCAATTCCGATAACAATCCCTTTGAGTAGGATTCTAAGACTTTCTCGACCTCACTGTTGTCAGCTTTTAGGACTGCAACTCCAGCATCTTGGAAGCTCTTGATCCCTCTTGGGCCCATGCCACCTACAATGACAACTTGAGGTGATAATGCTAGCACATTGTTATGTGCATGACCTTTT
>JAEOST010000025.1 GCA_016840245.1 Candidatus Thorarchaeota archaeon | reverse complement strand
GGGCGAGGAAAGGAAGGTGAAGATGTTTCAGCTCAGAAAGACACTCAATCTATCAGGATAGTTGATGATACAATAGCGATGGATTCCACCGGATTCACATTCAAAGTAACCTCTGGTTCATTGTCAACTGGTGATTTTGTCATTGCCATGGATGACACAGAAGATACAATCTCTGCTACATCACTGGACCAAGACGCCGAAGTTACGACTGACCCCTCAAGCTATGTCGTCTTTCTTGAAGTTTGGACACAGGAAGTTACAGCCACTGAGGACACTGAATTAATCGAACCTGCTTTAGATGAACCTGACACCTCCTCAAGAGTTCGAATAGGATTTAGGTGGTTAGCATTGACTGAGAAAAAGGTGCCGCAAGTTGAAGTTACTGAGGTACTGGAATCTCAACTAAAGAATGATTCACATAGGTCTCTTGTACCAATAGCCGTAGTGGAGGTTTCTGAGAATCAAACAATCAAGGTTGTTCACTATACATCTGAGGACACACCATACTCTGAGGTATTGAAGCCCCATTCCCTCATTAAGATTAAGGGTCTCAGTTCCAAGATGGAGGGGGACTATTACGTCACAGCAATACGACATAAAATAGCGCCGCCAGGTGAATCCGATTCTACACAAAGGGTTCGATGTAAAAAATGCAGGACTGTGAATGAAGCGGGTAGTCAATTCTGCAGGAACTGCGGCTTGAAACTTTGATCCTGCTAATCAATTACTGACGAAGAAACCAACTCTACTCACTATGCTAATTTCCGGACTGTTTCCTTCACCTCGTCAAATGGAGGTAAATCTCCCAAGCTCTCACCCACCCAGGCGTAAACAACTAATCCATCGACGTCAATGACGAACACTGCTCTCTTGGCAACATCCTTCATTCCTGCAAGATCTGGATGAACCACATCGTACGCTTCAATGACGGTCTTCTCCCAGTCAGAGAGAAGTGGAAACTGAATATCATTTACTTCCTTGAAAGCGGCATGGCTAAAAATCCCGTCAACAGATATTCCTAAGACACTAGCACCAAGATCATTGAACTCTGTCAAGATATCCCTGAATGTACAGAGCTCTTCTTTACATACTGAAGTGAAATCAGCGGGATAGAATGCAATGACCACCGGTCCCTTCTGCAGTTCTTCAGAGAGTGTGATGGATTTACCAGGTGCTTCAAGTAACGTAAAATCAGGAGCCTCTGCTCCTACACTCAACCTTGTCATTTAGGTATCACCCGACTAACTATTCTATTTGATCTTGTGATTCATGTAGCTCGCAATAATCGCAGTAATGACTGCTGAGATGTTTACTGCAAGAGGATACACAAATAGTGGATCTAAGAATGATAAGAATGCCATCCATGATGGAAGACTGCTACTATCCCCTATGCCAAAGGGCACGAAGTAGAACATCAGGAATACACAAGACAATAGAGCAACACCAACAAATGCTGGAAAATCTTCCGTTAACCGAGCAAAGTTAGAGAGTCTACCAATCAAAGTGGTCTGCTCTCGCTGACGTCTTCTGACCTTCTTCTTGGAAACAATAATGGACCAACGAAACATGGCTTCAGCCATTAGGACAAAAGCACCACCCAAAACCACTGTGGCACCAATTGATACTACTAGCTGTAATTCAGCACTAAGTACCTGAACATATGTTGATGCGTGCCATAGGACTGGTATCTGAACCAGACCTGCGATTCCCAGAAATATGAAGATGAGTCCGGGTCTATATTCACGTCGCCACCAGATTGGAGTACTCATTTATCTCACCAGGTACTTGAAGTGGTCGTTCGGAGAATTGGTCCCCACTTTAAGCTTTTGGAGGGCCTAATTGTCTTAGGCCATCGATGCTAGTATCTTAAACCAGTGTTGATGGCTCTCAGTTTCTACAATCCTGAATCCGGATTCCACACATAATTCCGTGATTGTTTGTATCGTCTGATTTTGTCCCCCATTCACTCTGTAACCCATCTTTGATGTCGTACTATCTGGAAGTGTGAACAGCACTTGGAAATGGAGCCTTTTCTCTTCACAGTCAATCACACTTCCCAATATTGACAATCTTCCATCCTCTCCGAGAACTCTGTGTGCTTCGAGAAGAGCAGACGTCTTGGTTTTCCAGTCGCTCATATAACCAAGAGTAAACCAGAACGTAGCAATCGAGAAGGAATTATCCCGAAAACAGAGCTGTCTGGCATCACAAGCGAACCACTGCGAGGTTGGATCGTATATTCGTGCTTCTTCAATCTTAGTTAGTTTGTAGTCAATTGCACAAACGCGCGCTCCTTCAATACGTGAAACAAGGCCCTCGCTACCACCGCCAACATCAACTATGAGACCCTTGCCCTGTATCTTTTCAAGGGTTATGTCCTGAATATCTGTTACAAGAGTGGAGTCATTGTTGTTCAACTCTGATGCCCTCTAGTCCTCCTCATTTTCGTCCGAAGCTAACTTTCCTATCGAATCAAAGAACGAATCAAATCCAGGGATATGCTGCAATGCATCATCGTAGGCTTGTTCTGCATCATCAATGCGGTCTGCATCATGCAGTAACTGAATCAGATTCAGCCAACCTACAAGGTGATCCTGACGAATCTCCACAGTCTTCTTCAGGGCATCCTCTGCCTCCTCCGCACGACCTGTTAGGGACAAGATGACTCCAAGGTTGCACCAGATGTCAGCATCTTCAGGATTGAGTTCAGATGCCTTCCTGAATGCGTCTTCAGCCTCATCTAGACGATCATTTGCATTGAGGAGGCAACCATAGTTGTACCATACATCTGGGTCCTCAGATGAATGTTCCAGAGCCATTTTCATTGCTTTCTCAGATTCCTCATTAGAGTTTAGAAGGAATAAGGATGCTCCGAGATCACGCCAAGCCTCACCATAATCTACCCGTAGTTCTACGGCAATACCATATGCAACTGATGCCTCAGTGATTCGGTTTTCATCAAAGAGATTGCCACCAAGAGCAAACCATCCCTCTGCATCCTCGGGCTTGTGTCCAAGGTCTTCAAGCATTGCTGTTAGCTTCTTACGAGTTGATTCATCAATGTCCATATTCTCTACACACTCATTCGAAATCAAGACCCGCTCTTGGTGTAACAAGTATGAAGACATTGCGGACTTGCTGATAAGTGAGTAGGCTAGCTGCATCTGCTACAGTCTAGTCACTCTGAGATGCAAACTCACCCCTTAGCATTCCATAGTGGTACAATCCCCAGCGTTTACCATTCTTAATACTGCATTCTCTGAGGTGTGCCTCCTTAACGAAACCAAGACGTTCTGCGAGTTTCCAGCTTCTCTCATTGGTGTCGCGAGTGAGTATAATTACCTTATGAGCCTGCAAATCATCAAACAGAAATTGAACTGAGCGCTTAGAAGCCTCCGTTGCTAATCCTGCTCCATGATGAACTGGCTCAAGGTAG
>JAEOST010000243.1 GCA_016840245.1 Candidatus Thorarchaeota archaeon | reverse complement strand
ATTTTCAGACCCTATATGTGAATGAACTGGTAATTTGGCTTCTATCAATCTCAGGTGTAGTGATGAAGTTCCTTAGTGGATTTGGTGTGATGCTTACCTATGCCTCTATAGGTGCGTTCTCGTTTCTTGCATTTGCTGACCAAGTGAAAGGAAGTAGGAAACGGCTTACCGTAGTAAAGGGGTTATTGATACTGCCCATATTTGCTATCCTGACTTATGCAGTCTACACTTTTGTTAATGCGTTCGTGTATTCTCAGAGCCTCACAATTATAGAAAATTTGACTGCGGTCTACGGGGTGCGGTCATTGATGCTCTTTGTATACATAATTCCAGTTGCATTAGGAAGATACAATCCTAAACCAGGGAAAGGCTCATTGGAAAGAGTTAGCGAAAGAGCTAGTGACCTGAAATACTCTATATGGAGAGGATATCAGTCATACATCTGGAGGGACTATGGAAGAGTCTATTCAGTAGAGTTTGAGAGATATCGAGAAAGAATGTCGAAGATTCGAGCCGTTCTTAGTGGATTTCTTCTATGGCCAATAGCATTGGTCTTGATGCTCTTTCCACCTCTTGGGATTCTTAGTGTCGTGTTGTGGTTTCGTATTCTTTCTCTTGACTATAAGCCATTTTCAAGCTTAGAGAGAGTCCTTCTCATCTGCATAGTCTTGATAGTTCTCCTTGTCACAACGTATCTGTTCGTTGCAAGTGACTGGACCACTCTGTTGCTCTACTTTGATCTCTCATATGCAATTGGCATGTTCTTCAGTATAGCACTGCTTGGAATTGTTATTTTGAAGTCCTAAGGACGCAATACCGACTGTTCTGCCCATTGCAGATGCCCAATTTTATTAACCCTCATGAGATTATTACGTTGCAGAAAGTGAGAATAGAAGAGACAGGTTAACAAAGAATGTATTGAAACCAGAACCGTTTCTCTGGTGTTTGGAGTGTCTGCTTTTCGGAAATCACAGATTCAGTGTGTGAGGTTAATTGTTCTCATGAGAGCAGGATATTGAAAATGGAGAAAATGAAAATCAATTCTAAGACTGGATATAGGAGAAACCGAGTGAAAAACGGATATGGACCTCATAATATGTTGGAAATGATACAGAAGGAAGGGTTGGAGAAGATAGACAATAAAGAAGACCAAGAGACAGATTAAAGCTTGAAAGCTGAAGAGATTACTCTTTCTCATCATAAACTTACAGAGGTGAAAGAATGAGTACTAGTTCATTCGACCTCTGTACATGTGGACACGATCGTGAAAACCATGATGATTTTGAAAGTGGCTGCAAGAAGTGCAAGTGTGATGTGTTTTACAGACATATGCGCAACCAATAATTCCCTAGTATCTACAGTGTATATCATCTTCTGTGGAAGATAGCAGAAGAACCGAAGATGATGCGGGAATAATTATCAAGATGACCGTATTGTGAGTCTAGTGGATAATCAATGATAGGAGCTATAATGAATGCCTCAGTTGGTCAAGGGCGGTAAGTATGTTTTTGGATGGTCTCTTGCTAGTGAGAGAGGAGAGATTGTCATCCCACCAGAAGCAAAGGAAGAGTATGGTCTTGAGCCGGGTACTGATGTGGTTCTTATGAGTGGCAGCCGTACATCAGGTGGCTTTAGTGTAATTGCTTTTTCATCTCTTGCGAAATCTCCCCTTTCTGTTGTGCTGGAAAGTCTTCCGGAGATTCAAAGGAAAGAGATAGCTAAAGGCGAGAAGAGAATCTTGAACGAGAAGGTCTTTTGTTGGACTCAAGTCCTCTCAAAGGGGGTAATTGAGGTTCCTTTGGATACACTCTCGGCGTATGATGTGTATCCAAGAAACCGAGTACTTGCGATTCGTGGCAGTGGACTTGGAGTAGGACTTGTAACCAGAGGACCAGTGGTTGAACTTGCCAAAAAACACCCCGAGCTAAAGATTTTCGAACCCTAACATTCTTTGCGAAAAAGATGGTCGGGACGGCCGGATTTGAACCGGCAACCGATGGATCTACAGTTTAAGTCTGCAATCCATCTTCCGAAAGATGTAGTAGAAAAAACGGACCCAGGGTGTATTCATCGGATTTTGCTGAAATATGGTAGGCTCAAAGCTTGATCAGGCTCCAGTTCAAGACCAAGTTGTTCTAGCCTTGTAATTTCATTAATTGGTTTACCAGAGTCAGAATCTATAGCGATGCATGCACCATCAATCATCCTGGTTCTGAGCTGCCCCTTGGCAATGGGGTTGTTTCTCAGGTGCGGGGCATCTAAGACACCTAATTCGACTGCTCGCACGTATGTTTCAGGTTCAATTAGGGGGTTTCTTGCGGTTTCATCACCTAGTGAACGAATGGCTGTAATGAGCAGCGTGGCATCTCGTACGAGTCCGTCCGTCCTTCTCATGACTTCCTTGTCATCCAGAGGATTTGTGGTTCCAAGAAGACAATCATGAATGACCCGTCGTGAAATCTTGCAGCTCTCAATGATCTCCTCTGCAGTTGCAGCATGGTCAGCCTCACAGAATCCCACTACATGTACAATGTGTGGTTTTAGCATCATTCCTGTGTAGATTGAAGATGCGAGCTGACCCTTACCCGAATCGAGATTAGGCGGATAAGAAAAGAGTCCTGGTCTGATTTGTCTTAGAGATAGAAAGTGGTGATCATGTAGCGATTCAATCAGTTCGATCTTTGCCAGCATCTTTGCAAGATCCATCTTGGGAGATGTTCCAAGAGGGGTGTTCAGCATATATTGTGCGATATAGTGCCTAACGCCAGCTGCCTTGGCATTGTATGCAGAGAGATATGCCATTGCAACTGCAATTGTATCATGGGCACTCCTCAGGCTCCAATGATGAGGCTCATTGATTTCTACTGGTATGTCATGCTCTGCGTGCCATCGGTGGTTGTGTTGGTTCTCAGCGATTGCTTCTTTGAGAGGTCTTTTGCTTCTTCCATCTAGCTCGCTATACCATAACAGAGGGGTGGCACACCAGGCGTTGTTTATGGTATCCTTCAGCAACTGTGCCCAAGACTCCAAATCACGAGTACCGCTGTAGCATCTTAAGAGCGGATAGTTACCTCTTCGTGAGGCCTCAAAGAGCCGTTGCAGTTCTTCGGGTTCTCTAAGTGGGACGCCTCCATCACCCTCTAGACTCTTGTTTATCTCATTTGGACGAAAGAATGACTCCTGGGCGTTCTGATCAGGTCCAATTGAGATTACATCTACTACTGATGCCTCTGCTATCTGTGCGACTCCTTTCACTGTTTCTTCGATTGAGGACTGACCAAAATGATGTCTGATGAGAGGTATCGGGCTCTTGATAGTGAGACGTGTAATCAAATCCTGAGGGTTCTTCTCCTCTGGTTGCATATGTGAGCGTTCTCGGAGAAATGCTCGTGAGTCTTCATCGGTGGAGAAGCCAGTAAAGATAGTTTCAAACAAGCCTATTCTTTCCGCAATGGGCTTGATTGGAGCTGTGCATCCCAATATCCATCTCATTTTCTCCAGACCGTTCTTAGCCACAGCATGTTTCAGGTCTTCAAAGAGTTTTACAGCGCTGATTGCAGTGAGCCTGTAGCTAACGCCGATAACGTCAGGGTCGTGCTTCTTGACTTGAGTTATCAGCTCGTCAATCGGGGTAGCAAATCCCAAGAAGACAGTTTCATGACCTTCTTCCTCGGCAAGAGTCAGAAATCGAAGAACGCCTGCTACATGGACACAGCTTCCAATAGCAGCGCCTAATATCTTCATGCTTCATCTACCTCTGGTCCAAGGATGTCTAAAATCTCTGGGAAGTCAGGGTAGTCAACAGGTGGGACCCCCGTTTGGACGTACTCTTTGACCTCATGAGGACTTAATCCTTCGAGACCTAGGCTCTCAAGGTTCCGTCCACTGCACCAGAAGTCATGTCTATAGAGCTGACAAGCGATGTTAATCACAGCATCTATAGCTGGGGTTTCGACTCCTACCATAGTACCAAGATTGGAAATAGGCACAAGACCTGTTGGGATGTCCTCTAATACATAACGATGTTCCAAGGATGAAGGACTGCCAACTCCATCATAGGTATCAATGCTACGAATACACTCATACAAAGTTGCTCCTTTGGCATTATACGAGTTTCTCAACCATTCTAGAAGGGATACAGGATATGCTGAGAACTCACGGGCGACACTGACCCTCTCTGTATCCATCCTTTCTACGAGATGGCCCACCGTTTCGGAGATAGCATCATGATAGTGGTTGTACCCCCCTTGTCTTGACTCTAGGATGCCAGCACATAGGATTGTGGGGGTTGGATGTAACATTGCACCAATATTGTTGAGACTGGTTTCCATGACATCCTCTGCCAGCTCGAAAGCAAGTGGAAGTCGCTTCAGACTTTCCAGCAGCTGCCAATTAGATATTGCTGGAAAAGAGCTTATTCTGACACTGTTTTTGATACTAGAAATCAGTACTGAATCTGGTCCGTTGATCCTTGATACGAAACTGAAAGTCTGAGCCTCCCCTAGAAGAATGTCATCGGTGAATGAGTTTGTTCTCAGTATTTTTGCAAACTCAAGTGCGCCGCCAGTCCGTCCTGGCATCAGAAGTACAGTCTGGTCTGATTCCAGATATGGACCCATGGTCTTGGCAAAGAATGGGTGTGCCTGGGCTGGAACTGTGACAATGAGAATGGTTCTATTATCAATTGCCGCGGCCATATCATCGGTGACCAGTGGAATGGGTGCAAATGCCTCAATAATGCCATGAGCATCGATACCCCCTCTGTCCAATATCCCCTTGACATTTCCAATTGTACGATTGTAGAGAGCTACATCAAATCCATGTATAGAGAGATAACTAGCAAGACCTCTGCCAGCATGTCCTGCACCCAGGACCGCAACCCTGATTGGGTCTATTGTATGTTTATGGATTCGGCTCCATGGCAAGATGTTCGTGCCTCCGTAGTCAACTCACAATCTTGATCTTCATCAGCGGTCCCGATGACCGAGTACATCCTAAGTCGGACCAGCATGATTTAGAAGATTCAAGGAATATAGCTCATCGCTGCTGTTATATTACGAATTCTCTTCCGTCATACTATCCGCGGATACTTTTATTAGGTTTGTGAAATTCGGCAATTGTCGAAATGAAATTGGTCTTGGAAAATGAAAAATGGTCGGGACGGCCGGATTTGAACCGGCAACCGATGGATCTACAGTCCATTGCTCTGCCAGGTTGAGCTACGTCCCGTTTCAACCGTTCGCATTCTTTGTTTCCCTATAAGGATTACTCCGTAGTCAGTCTGAATAAGAACATGATAAGTAAGCGTGAACGTGAAGGCTTATAGAGTGAGTACAAACGGAGTCGATTCAGTTTCGCGAGGAATTGATCCTGGTTGGTGAGTAGAATGCCATCTTACGAAGAGATAATCAAAGAGAGAAGGAATCTTTTGAAGGCACATGACTATGAGGCCATCCCTCCTGAAGATTGGTGGGAACCTGATCAACGAAAAGGAGTCGAGGCTCCACCTCTAGAAAAGCCATTCGACAAGGATGATACTCTGATTGACTTGGTCAGTCCAGAGAAATTTACATTAGAACATGTATCATTATTCGACACGATAGCCAATCGTGAGAGTCGGCGTGCCTTTACAGAAGATGCACTCACTTTGGAAGAGTTGTCTTTCCTTCTATGGGCAACACAAGGAGTCCGAGAAGTTGACAAGAACAAGATCTGGACCAAACGTGTTGTACCCTCAGGTGGTGGACGACAGCCCTTCGAAACCTATCTGTTGATTAACTGGGTTGAGGGTCTTGAACGTGGGGTGTATCGATATCTACCCATAGAACACAAACTCGTTGTTGTGAGTACGAAACTTCCTGATGCGGAAGAACTCATGAACAATGCTTGGTTCCAGAATTTCATTGGAAAATCAGCAGTAGTGTTTGTTTGGGCAGCCATACCCTACAAAATGGAGTGGAGATACAGTATTGTGAGTTACAAGGACATTCTCATTGAGGCGGGTCATGTCTGTCAGAACTTGTACTTAGCATGTGAAGCGATAGGTGCAGGGACCTGTGCCATTGCGGCCTATGAGCAGAGGATATTGGACAAACTGATACAGGTAGATGGGGAGAATGAGATGACTGTATATATCGCACCAGTTGGAAAGGTCGATTCTGGTTAGAATGGGTGAATCAAGGTGAGCTTCGACATAAGAGTTGCCGAAAGTGAAGAGGATTGGGACTTCTTCTTCAGACTGAGCTTTGATACTTTGAAGACTCTGAGAAAGACGTTCTTTGATCAACTTGTAAAGGATAATCTTGGCAAATCCGATGATGAGCTCTTGAAGGCTCATAGAAAAGAGATGGAGGAGTACTCGGACTTCAAGAGTTCAACAGTTCGGGTATTCATAGCTGAGAGTAATGATGGCACACGCTGTGGGTATCTCTGGATGGGATTACGAAACAGCGAGGACTACTGGGACTTCCAAAGGCCCCAGTGGATCTATGATATTGTTGTTGTTAACGAGTTCCGGGGAAAGGGTTTAGGAAAGAAACTGATGAGAAAGGCAGAGGAGTTTGCGACTGAATTCGGTGTTGACATAGGTCTTTTCGTTCATGAAGACAACAAGTCAGCTATAAGACTGTACGAAACAGAGGGATATTTAGTAAAATGTATTCCAATGTCGAGAAGATTGCCTGAGGATATTGCTGATGTTAAATTGGAAGACATCTCAATTCGAAAGAGCGAGAGCACTGACGAGATTAAAATTCGGGGGCTTGGTCTGAAATCTTTCAAGAATATGGTATTTTTCTCAAAAGATGTATCAGAATACCGAATAATTACAAAATATGAAGAGTTTCTTGGCAAGTTTGACCCTGCAGATGGCAAGCATTGCAAGTATGTCGCTGAAACAAGTGACAATAGAATTGTTGGTTACATCTGGATTGGTGTTGCGAGCTTCAACGAAAAGATTGGGAATGTATACGACTTTGCTGTAGACCATGAGCATAAGGATACAGAAGTTGGTAAGGCATTGATTACTCAGGCAGAATCGTGGAGCAAAGAGAATGGATTGTTGACCTCCTATTTCCTGTTGCATACTGACGATGATATCTCTCAGGAAACGCTCAGCTCCTTGGGCTATGGTGTTCCAGGATATTTTATGGAGAAAGATTTGAGTAGAACTATCTGATTGTATGGAAAACGAACAAGTGCATAAGTTTGTACAACTAACAATGTACGGTACAACTAGTTAGGTTCATAGGGTGCTCCGTTCTCAGTAAGTATATCATTGCAGGACGGAGGTCCTAGTCTGCCAAAACGACCTATCGAAATCACATTTCCAATCACACAGGTCAACAAGATTGCTGAGAAGGAATCCACCGGATTTGGTAGACGACACTATAGGCCAGTATATGTGATGCATAAGTGGTGGGCACGACGACTTGGATCGGTTTTCCGTGCAATTTTGCTGTACTCTTTGGCAGATGAGTCATTAGAAAAATGGAACCAAGATCCCAAGGAACTCTGGAATCACTACTCAACCGATGTCGATTTCCAAGGAAAAGTTGTGCTTGATCCGATGATGGGTGGCGGGACTACTGTCATTGAGGCTTTACGATTAGGATGCAATGTGATAGCTGGTGATATCAATCCAGTTGCATGGTTTGTTGTCAAAAAGCAAATCGAGGATGTCAACTTGCAGGATATAGAGGATGCAATGAGGCAGCTTGACGAAGAACGTGGGACAGATCTTCGAAAGTATTACCATACCGAGTGTCCCCATTGTCAGGATGAAGCAGAGGCAATATACTATTTTCATTACAAAGAGCTTGATTGTCCTGATTGTGAATCCAAAATTCCTCTGATGCGTGACTTTTTCCTCGCAAAATCACCAACAGGTAATGGAGATGTGGTTGTCTGCCCTGAATGTTGGGATGTTTTTGAAACAATAAGTTCGAAAGAACCAGCTGAATGTCCCAATTGTGATACTGTTTTCACTCCAATAAGCATTAGTTTTGTGAAGAGTCAAGAGTTCCAATGTCCAGAGTGTGGACCCAAGAAACTTGTACAGACAATACGTGGAAATGGAAAACCAAATGAGAAATTGTATGCCGTTGAATACTATTGCCCCACCTGTGACAGAATGCGCAATTCGAAACTAAAGAATGGGAGAGGGTACAAGGCTGCGAATGCTCAAGATTTTTCACTTTTGGAGCAAGCTCGGGAAGAATTTACAAAAATTGGAGAAAAATTACCGATACCAGATACGAAGATTCCCCTGGGTGTGGAGACCAAACGTGCCTTGAATCATGGGTATGTCAGATTTAGGGATATGTTCAAT
>JAEOST010000242.1 GCA_016840245.1 Candidatus Thorarchaeota archaeon | reverse complement strand
CAGATCGACACCTGTGCCTTGTACTGAGGCAACCTCACCAGTGACCATGTTATCGTCATCCGCCAACATGTATCGTTCTGAGTGAAGAGTCAGTCGATGATTCTCCACCGTTGTGTGTAGCCCATCCAGATTCCAGTAGGCGTGATTTGAGATGTTTGCTATAGTAGTCTTATCGGTGGTTGCACTGAACTCCCATGCCAGCCTCATGGGACGAATGTAATATGTAACATCAAGTGTAAGCGTTCCTGGGAATCCCTCCTCTCCATCTTCACTGACATACTGGAATTCTATCGTTGTGTCCTTTCCTTTGCTTGAGATTCTCTTTCTCTCCCAGATCCTGAATGGAAATCCCTCAAGTCCCCCATGAATATTGTGCTTCCCATCAGCGTTCTTTGCAAGACTGTACTCATCACCGTCCAATGTGAACCTAGCTTGAGAGATACGTCCAGTGACTCGACCCACAACAGCTCCGAAGTATGCACGGTGCTTTCGGTACTCAGCAGGGGAGTTGTGCCCAAAAGTGATGTCAGATAGCTTGCCTTTTCTGTCAGGGACCAGCATTCTGACAAGAGTGGCTCCAAAGTTTGATAGTGACACTTGGAAACCAGTAACTGAATCCTCGAAGATATGTAGCTCTACTGGTTGGTTGTTGATGTATCCCCAGAATCTCTGTCCCCAACTCATTAATGTCATATGGATTCTTTGGACCCTTTACATCGAACCCTTTTAACATTGGCATGGTAGGTGTTGTGGATTGTCAACTCCTTCTATCGATTATCATAACGAAGATGATTAAACCAGAAACAACAACGATGCCAATGATCGCTAAGCTTCCAGAATACGGATAGTCAGGTGGAGGTATTGGAGGGGGACCGGATGTGGATTTTATAGTAGAGGTCGTAGTAGTTGAAGTTGACAAGCAAGCAAAATCCAAAAAATATGGGAGAGGGGAGCCAGATGGCTCCTTCTGCCTAAGTCTTACGTTTCTTAACTACAACTACTATGAGAATCACAATCACAACAGCCGCTCCGCCGCCTAAGAGCAACAGCAGTAAGAGACTATTGTCCTCAGGAGGTGGCGTTGTTGTCGTTGTAGTGTTTGGTGTCATATCAACTACTGTAACCTTGATGACTTTGTACAATAGGTTCCCAGGTGTATCCCAACAAATGATACTGACACCATACTCACCAGGCTCCAGTATTGTCCTGTTCGTTAGATTCCCGTAGAAGTCGATTTGGAATTTGAGAGTGCTATTGACGGAGTATCCGGCAATCCCCGACGGATCAGTGGCGTTGAATATCACTGACAGCTGTTCACCCTCATTGATAACAACGTCATAAGGCTCAATGTCCCATACGGGTGGATCAGTATCTGCAGGAGGTTCTAGAGCTGTGATAGTTAATTCAATCCACAGTGTATTGTTATACGAATCCCAACAACTGACATTCAGTCCATACGCACCTGCATCAAGACCCATTAGATTCGAGAGTGTACCATTCTCATCTATCGCGAAGTGAACTGAGTCATTAACATCCCATCCAGCAATGCCAGATGGATCGGTGGCATTGAACTGATAGGTGAATAGACTATCTGTAACAACTTCAAAGTCCTCAGGGACAACAACCCACTCGGGGGGTGTTGTATCAGGTGTGACATTCACTGATGTTGTTGCACTTATGAAGCGCTCTGAGATGTGATAGACATCCACTTGAATATCGTTGTAACCTATGTCTAAATCATCAACAGGGATTGAGATATCGGTTCCATCCCAAAACGCAAAGTCAACATAAGATCCATTCACATGCCACTGGTAGTACCAAGGATTCAATGCTTGGGCTGGCCAGAAGAGGGTGTTATCTGTAGAACCAGATTCATATTCTATTGAATCAGCGGCTGAAATCTCAAGACTTTTTGATGGATGATAATCTATACTCGTTGCAGAGTGTGTGTAATTTCCAGTATCAAAATAATCGCTATACCAATTCCCCACACTCGAAACATTCCATTGATTGTAGAATGAATTGGTATCTTCAACATTCCCAAATGGATTCCATGCGATGTCATTGTAATAGAAAGTGGAGTTATCTACTGCATTCATGAGAATACCAAAACGGTTCTCAAAGATGACATTCCAAGTCACTGTAAGATGAAAACAGCCCTCTGCATGAATACCAGCATACCCGTGATCAGTTATCGTATTGTTGTAAATTGTTATGTAGAACACATCGCCAGAAACGTAAATTCCAACATCGTCATTATTTACGATTTCATTATTGGTGTACGTAGTATAGTTTG
>JAEOST010000241.1 GCA_016840245.1 Candidatus Thorarchaeota archaeon | reverse complement strand
GGCTCGGCACGAGGCCACCCCGGCGCCCCAGCCCCACCCCCGGTAACGCCCGCCTGGGGAATTGATGCATTGCCTACCCACTCCGTAGAGATAATCTGGGTTCCGTTCCACTCTCCGTTCCGCAGGAATAGACATCCAAACTTTGCCATGTCCCGGGCATTCAACATCAGCGTGTTACCACCTATTGAGATTCCATTCGGTGTCGTCCGCCAATAATAATCTGTGATGTTCATAGGTCCAAAGAGATGCTCATCCATGAAGGCCTCAGCAGTAACTCCAGTTGCATTCTGGACAATTGCTGAGAGCAGAAGAGAAGCACCGGAATTATACTCAAAGATTGTTCCAGGATTTGCCAACATGGGTTGGTCTAGTACATATTGAACCCAATCATCACTCTGAATCATTTGATTGTAATTGCTCATCCCATTTGCTGAATTATCATCCCACTCTAGACCGGCTCTCATAGTGAGTAAGTCCTCAATGGTCATTGCCTCTTTTCGTGAGTCGATGTGACTGATATTCCGGTCAGGAAAGAAGTCAAGAACTTTGAGACTTGTATTGTCAACATAACCCTTGTCTATAGCAAGACCCATGGCAGTAGAGGTGAAACTCTTTGTACAGGAGAAGATGTTTGTTTTGAAATTCTCATCATAGAAGTCGTAATACTTCTCAAAGACCATGTAGCCATTTCGAATGATCACGATGGCGTTCATCGAAATCGAGAATTCCTCAATGACATCCAGCATGTCCTGAAGCTTTGATTCATTCATTCCCTGTTCAGTTGGTGTGGAAATACTCCACGGTTCATCTGACCATGGTCCAGGAACTTCGGTTATGCTTGATGGAAGGGCAGCGGACGAAGATGATACGAACGGAATAAGGAGAACTGAAAGAAGTATCAACGATGTCAGCTTTCGTAATGCCATGACCAACCACCAGATGTTCTATCAAACTCCGTTCTGAGATTGAATAAAAGGAGTCACTTTGGAGCATCGTGAGAAATGGAATTTTGCGCAGAACTAGGTCCTTTAAATTTGCCAATAATTCCAATTCTTGCCAATATTAGGCAGCTTAGAGATAGGAGAGAACAGTAGATGAAACGCTTTGACACAGCAATAACGATTCTGTTTGTTTTGCTCATGCTTCTTCCCATCATCGGAAGTTCACAGAGTATGGATTTTACAAACGCAGAATCACGTGCAGACTTTGAAATTGCAGAGGAGCCAGAGTTCACAACTTACTTCGGAGGTCCTGATTCTGAGGATGCAACGAAGATTGCCATGGATGCAGAAGGAAGTACAATCCTCATTGGACAAACGACATCAGATGAATTCCCAACAACAGAGGGGGCAATCCAAGAGACCTATGCAGGGGGAGATGATGCATTTATTGTGAAGTTCAATTCTGATGGATCTTTGAACTTCAGTACACTGCTTGGTGGTGCAGGATACGAACATATCACAACTGTAACGGTTGATGATGACCTTAGCATCATTGTTGCTGGAACGACACAATCATCTTTGTTTCCAACAACAGGTGACGCATACTTAGGAACATATCAGGGTGGTGGAGATGGATTCATCACACGAATAGGTCCAAATGGTACATTGGAATATAGCACATTCATTGGTAGTACAGGAGTAGAGTGGATTTATGGTATGGAGTTTGATGAGAGTGGTAACTATATGTTCTCAGGTTACACCACCTCCTCAGGTTTAGCCACATTAGGAGCATACCAGACGGATGTTCTTGGAGGGCAGGATGCATTTGCAGCAAAACTAAGCGCAGATGGGCAGTCGGTCACTGAGTTCACATATCTAGGAGGTTCGGGAATGGATTATGGATGGTGTATGACGGTAGATGCTGAAAACAACTTCGTAGTATCAGGTCAGACACAGTCATCAAACTTCCCCATGTCCAGTGCTCCATTCAACGATACCTATGGAGGTTCAGGTGATGCGTTCATTACTGTAGTGAGCAGTGATTGCGAGTCTTTGAACATGTCAACCTATCTTGGTGGAGAAGAGGCTGAGTATGGACTTGGGATTGACATTGATAGTCAGGGGAACATCCTACTAGCAGGTTCCACTGAGAGTACCAATTTTCCAACTGCCAATGCGTATCAAGCCGATTTTGGAGGAGGAGCCAAGGACATTTTTGTAGCAAAGTTCGATGCTAATGGAACTAGAAAATTCGTGACGTTCCTAGGAGGGAACCAAACAGAGGAGGGCTGGGAGCTACGAGTGGACCCATCTGATAACATAGTCGTGGTTGGACGATCATATTCATTCAACTATCCAGTTGTAGATGCAATCCAAGCTGAGTATGGAGGAAACTGTGATGCAGTCGCTTCAAAGCTCTCATCGGATGGAGAGTCACTTCTCAAATCAACATATTTTGGTGGTTCAGGAACAGAGTACGGAGAAGGAGTGGCAGTCGACAGCGCAGGACATGTAGTAATCAGTGGTGTTACCTACTCATCTGACCTCCAAGTAACAGAAGGGGCACATCAGGTCAACAAGTCGGGAGGCATGGATACCTTTGTTGCTCATACAGTTTTTGATTTACCCCCAGTACAACCAACAACATCCTCAACAACAACATCCTCGACAACAGAATCAACAACTACTGACACAGTTACTACCACAACCGAACCAACTAGTACAACTGAACAAACCAGTACAACTGAATCAATCACGTCAACAACTACTGACACAGTTACTACCACAACTGAACCAGATCCCGATCCTGGATTTGACTTCACATATGTTTTGATTGCACTAGGTGGAGTTCTAGTGATCGTTGTAGTAATCGTCCTTATCCGTAGAAAGTAGTTTTAGAATATCGTAGATCGTCACCAAAGATGGATATCATCATGGCGGCGTTCTACTCATTCTTTTTTCTGGAAATCTTAAACACTACAACAACTTTGTAATCGGGACAACCAATAGTGACAACATCGGGATCGTCTTCCCATGGAAAACTAGCACCAGCCCTGATCCCGGTTATGTAGGGGTGCATCGTATGATATGCAGCTGCACATATCTTCCGCTGTTCCTCAGCTGTTTCATAAACATCTCCAACCTTATGGCCAAGATTACATTTTCCAGGACCGAGAATTTCAACTACTTCAATATCAACTTCATCCCAAGGCATCTCAGAGAATCCCCGTTGTAATTTTAATTTGTAGTAGCAAATCAGAGATATCAGTTCATCGGAAGGCGGCTTACAATGATTAGGCAGTATGCCGCAGGATTTTTCTGCATAGGTGACTATGAACCTTCTAGGTGGTTTCATGGCAGAGAAAGAGATTGGAGTGATTACACGCTATTTTGGAAAAATCGATGTTGCTGCTATCATGCTAAGTGAGAGTCTAAAAGTAGGAAGTAGGATTCGTATCCATGGCGCAACTACAAATATAGAGCAGGAAATCGATTCTATGCAGGTTGACAGGAAACCAATTGAAGAAGCCTCAGCTGGTCAAGAGATAGCAATCAAAGTCAAAGACAGAGTGCGTGAGAATGATAAGGTCTTCCTGATAGAGTGAAAAGGTATCATTAGTGGGATTCATAAACTCCGATAGGAACGATACCATGAAGGGTAGGAGGACATGAATCTAAATGAAAATAGATCATAGACCAAGTATTGACTTGGATAAAATAAAAACTGAAAGTGCTGCTTCAGAAGCATTGGAAGCACTTCGCAGTGCGATCAGATTTCACAATTACAGGTACTATGTGATAGATGATCCAATCATAACAGATCCAGAGTACGATGAGCTGTTGTTGAAACTAATATCGTTAGAAGAAAGATTCCCAAATCTGCGAACTCCAGATTCACCCTCACAACATGTGGGGAGTGAAACACGATCATCATTATCCTTAGTTCAACACCCAATTCCAATGGTCAGCCTCAGGACGGTGTATGACGAGTCCGTAGTCAGATCATTTGACCAGATGTGTCAATCAGAATTAGGTGAGTCATCAGTAGAATATATTGCTGAGTTGAAGTTCGATGGTCTGGCAGTGGAACTTGTATATGAAGAGGGCAAGCTAGTAGTTGCTTCAACAAGAGGCGATGGAGAAACTGGAGAGGACATCACTGCTAACGTCAAGACAATGAAGGACGTTCCACTCGTCCTACAGGCATTTGAGGGAGAGGAACCACCAAGTAGACTCGTTGTACGTGGAGAAGTCTACATGGAGATTGAAGGATTTGACAGACTCAATAGATCTCGTGCCGAGAATGAAGAGTCGCTCTATGCAAATCCCAGAAATGCAGCTGCAGGTGCACTTCGTCAGCTAGACCCATCAATAGCTGCTCAACGTCCACTCAGGATTTTTGTTTATGGAGTTGCAGAAGCATCTGGCAGGAGCTTTGAAACTCAAGCAGATGCCCTTCAGGCTCTGAGGAGCTGGGGACTTCGAGTAAATGAGCAGTATTCACGTGTGTGTAGTGGAATGGATGAAGCTCTTGAGTATTATAGCGAGTTCTCAGAGAAACGAGATGACTTGCCCTACGAAATTGATGGTGTTGTCTTCAAGGTAAATTCCATTGCATCCCAAGAGAAACTAGGAATGAGAAGTAGAGATCCTAGATGGGCTGTTGCATACAAATTCAAGCCAAGACAAGCTTCAACAAAACTACGAGGTATAACGATACAGGTTGGTCGGACGGGCAGACTCACACCGGTCGCTGAATTGGAACCAGTGAGAATAGGGGGAGTAGAGGTCTCTCGCGCATCATTACACAATCTAAGTGAGATTGAGAGGAAGGATATCAGGATTGGAGACACTGTCATGGTGGAAAGAGCTGGAGATGTCATTCCACAGATTGTAAAACCGATTGATAATCTTCGGACTGGGAAAGAAAAACGCTATAGATTTCCGAAAAAGTGTCCAGTTTGCAAATCTAAGGTTCAGTTCAGTGCAGACAAGAAATCAGCCCTGTGTACTAATATCAATTGTCCAGCGCAGTTGCGCCGAGGGATATCTCACTTTGCTGGAAGATATGGTATGGACATAGAAGGACTGGGTCCAAAGCGAGTTGATCAACTGGTTGACAGTGGTCTAATAACAAGTATCAGTTCACTATACGAAATCACCATTGACGAGTTATCACAACTCGAGAGATTCGGAGAAAGGTCAGCAGAGAAACTCCTGCAGCAAATCGAGAGCAGTAAGAAGCAGCCACTCGAGCGTGTTTTGTTTAGTTTAGGAATTCCTTTGGTCGGAGTGCAAACTGCAAAGCTTCTAACTAAGGAATTTGGGAACATTGATGCACTCACCAACGCATCAACTCAAGACCTATTGAATCTGGAATCTATTGGACCTGAAGTCGCAAGTTCAATTACAGAATTCTTTGGTCTTGATGATGTTAGGGATCTGATTCAGAGATTGAAGAAAGCCGGGCTTACAATGTCGATTGGAACATCCGACGATGCAGGGACTTCAATGGAAGGACTTACATTTGTATTCACAGGCACATTGAAGAAACTCAAGAGAAGTGAAGCAAAGAAACTTGTTGAATCTAGGGGAGGTCGTACGTCCTCTAGTGTTAGTAGGAAGACAGATTATGTTGTAGCTGGTCCTGGTGCGGGCTCAAAACTCTCACGAGCTCAGGAATTAGGCGTGAAAGTAATTTCCGAGGAAGACTTCGTAATAATGATAGAGGAAATGTCGTAGTTGTAACTAAGGAACAGAGCGAATGAATGTTGTAGTAAGTTTATAGTGTAGTATGTATTATGTAACCTGTTGTCTGATTTGAAATACAGACTCGGGTGTGCATTGGATGAGCATTAGTATCCTATTGGTTGACGATGACGTCGACCTTCTTCGCATTGCATCAGATCTACTGATTAGAGAAGATTCAAACTTCATAGTCGATAATGCAGACTCAGTAAAGGAAGCGTTCAGTCTTCTTGAGAAGCAATCGTACGACTGTGTTGTCTCCGATTATATGATGCCGGAAGATAACGGTCTTGCATTTTTAGAGAGGATTAGAGAGAGAGACCAAGATCTCCCATTCATTATCTTTACAGGAAGAAGTCGAGAGGAAGTTGCTATCAGGGCCCTCAACCTTGGTGCGACTAGATATGTGACAAAGGGTGGCGACCCAAAGAGCCAGTATGCTGAGTTAGCTCATATAATTCGAACCGCAGTAGAACATAATCAGACAGAACGTGAGCTGACTAGAGTCATTGAGAACATCCCGATTGGGATGCATATGTACCACCTTGAGCCGGGTGGAAGACTAGTCTTCTCAGGTGCCAATCCAGCGGCTGATCATCTATTAGGTGTAGATAACGACCAATTCGTTGGCAAGACAATCGAAGAGGCGTTCCCACCATTAGCAACTACAGAGGTGCCAAAGCGATATAGAGAAGCAGCTTCAACTGGTGAAACGTGGTCAACAGAACAGATAGAGTATGAGGATGAGAGAGTAAGAGGTGCGTTTCAAGTTCATGCATTCCAGACACTTCCAAATCGAATGGTAGCATCATTCTTAGATATCACAGAGCAAGCGCAGGCAACAGAGGACCTTCGTCTATACCGTGACCAACTTGAAGATGATGCAGCTGAGAGGACCACAGAACTGGAGAAGACAAACGAGCAGTTGAGAAGAGAGATTGAAGAAAGAACTCATGCCGCATCAATAATTGATAGAGAGCGTCGTGCATTCCGGATGATTGCTGAAGCAGCAATACAGTCGAATGATGCGAGAGACCTCTGTACGCGAGTATTGGCAGACCT
>JAEOST010000240.1 GCA_016840245.1 Candidatus Thorarchaeota archaeon | reverse complement strand
TCCATCCATCCGCTGTTGCTGTCGAACCACCTGAATTAATTGGTTCTGGCATATCTGTCTCTCAAGCACAACCAGAAATCATCTCAGGCACAGTTGAACAGATCCGAGCAGTCAACAAGGAAGTCACGATTCTCTGTGGTGCTGGAATAGGTTCTGGCTCAGATGTCGAGTCAGCTATCAAACTAGGTTCTCAGGGCGTTCTCCTTGCATCAGCAGTGGCAAAGTCTGACAAACCAGAGGCGGTATTAGAGGACTTAATTCGTCCAGTCGTAAAATAGTACATTCCGTTTGGTTTTTCACTGATAACCACACGCATTGCATTAGGGGATATTTCATGAAAGTAGAGCTTCAGTGTGCCCATTGTCTTCTAGAACGTGCATTAAATCAGGCTAAGCTTGCTACCAATGACCAAGACCTCCAGATGCAGGTCCTCACAGCTATGCTGAAGTTCTTGGGGGAGAACCTAAACGAAGACTCTGTTCCAAGTCACATCGGTACAGACCGAGACCTCATTGTACAGAGGATGACAGGAAAGGATCCCTATGAACAACTCAAGAAAGAATCAAATCTCATGGCACTGTCCATTCTTCCGGAGTTGACCTCTCTTGTTGAGGAAGAAGAAACTTCTGAGCTACGGTTTAGAAAGGCTGCACTCATTGCTGCAGCTGCTAATGCAATAGAGTTTGATGTTTCTGGTAGGGACTTTAGTCTTGACGAACTCAGGGACATAATTTCTCGTGTTGATTCAGATCTTGCAATCGATGAAGTATCTACCTTTAGGGAACTCTGCAAAGGAGCTAATACGGTCCTATATCTCATGGATAATGCAGGTGAAGTTGTTCTCGATATGATTCTAATCTCTGAGATTAAGCGTCTTGGACCAAAGGTTATTGCTGTCGTAAAAGGAGGACCTATTCTCAATGATGCTACCATGGTTGATTCAGACGAAGTTGGGTTGTCTGAATATGCCGACGAGGTTATCGACACTGGTGCACCTGCGATTGGAGTCAACCTAGAACGTGATTCTGATGAGTTTAAGAAGATACTATACTCCTCTGAACTCATTGTGGCCAAAGGAATGGGTAACTACGAATCCATGACTGAGTTTGAACTTCCATCTCCTGTTGTTCATATCATGCGTACAAAATGCCTACCAGTTGCAAAGCATGTAGGAGTGCCGCGAAACAAGAATATTGTGCTGATAAGAAGACCTACTGCACATTGACTGAACGAGTCAGAATCTCAAATGGTTTACATATTGAGGGGTCTCTACAAAATCAATCTTCAGACTTGGAAATTCCAGACTCATCTGATGCCGAAGGCGTTTCATTCCAGGTTCTTCTGTCGTGAACGGTCCTACTTCTAAGGTACCTATTCCTAGTTCGTGTGCCAATAGCCTTACAGATGGACACAATTCGCCTGTGACAACCGTTCTTACATTATGTTGTCTTGCAAGATTGAGGTCCTCTGAAGAGAGATTGGAACCTGGAAACACAAGGACTACTTGAAGTTCATCGTCTAGTCCCCCAGTGAATACCATTGAATCGATGCCTAGTTTCTCTGATACATAATTGGCAAATCGTGAATGGTTCATGACCTCTGGAGGCTGGCACAGTCTTCCTGCTGGTACTGCCTCTGAGAAATCACCTGGGCGCATAAGGTCGCCAGTTCTTGTCAGTCCCAATATTTCTGTGAGTGCATCAGCCAAACCCCCTCTGGAATAGGTCAATGCACTTCCAAGAACATACACTGAGATATAGTTCTTCACGAGAAGCCGTACTCGTCTCAGTTCTGAACCTGCAAGTCTATCTAAGCCCTCGTAGAATAGTGGCCAGTGAGTAACAAGAAGATTCGCCTTATCCTGTGTTGCTTTGGTTACAGCTTTTGAAGATGGATATGTGGAAACAACAATCTTGTTTACAGTTTCATTCAACTGTTCCTGCTCTGTCTGTCCTCCAATCTCAACATAGCTCCTTTGTCCACGAAATGTGAACTGTTTAGGTGCAATCTCATCAAAGTATTTGACTATGTCATGGAGAGTTGTCATGGTCTTACCTAGTGCACAGCTGAGTCTTATTAGTTGCTGTACGCGATGCAGACGTGATTATTCTTTCACATCTTCATCGTCATCATACAAATCTTCAAGGCTAATATCATCGAGATCAAGTTCCTCGTCATCGGATTCATCATCAATGACCTCCTCGATCTCCTCTACCTCTGCTTCTGGCTCTGGTTTCTTCTTGGATTCTTTGGGCGGTTTCTCTTTCTTTACCTTATCTTTGGGCTTCCTTTCCTCGACCCTGCCTTCCGCCTTCTTCTTCTTCATTAATTTCCAATACTCTGTTCTTGCGTCACGGAGCCGTCGTGTACGTCTAGAGCTGGTCTGTCCTCGATTCTGTAAGTTGCGCAGGCTAACAATTTCGCGCTTCAGGGCCTTTTCCTTATTTACCATCATGGTCACCTTGATGCGTCTTCTGCGTCCTCGCTTGCTGTATTGTTATAACTGTGTCGCTGTTAGGTACAAGACAATCTTTTTCTTTCACAGCACCATCTAAGAACTGCAATGAGTAAGAAATCTAAGGAGAAACTCGTCAGTATACGTGTTCGTTTGGAAAGTGACCTCCTTAACAGATTGGATCGTGCAGCAGGGACTCATGGCCGTGAACGTTTCATTAGAGATTCGATTCTTTATCGGCTCGATGAGGCCATACCTCCATTTGTAATGAGCCTCGCTGAAGAAGTTGATAAACTCAGGGCAAGACTCGATTACCTGGAGGCGTCACAATCGACGAGTGTCCATCTCAGTCGACTAAGCAAGGTCACAAAGGAACAGATATGTCGGGATGACCTTGATCGTGAATTACTCACCTTCTTCCTCCAGAACGAGGGTGCAACCACACCAGAGATAGCTAAATCATTGTTGGGGAGCATTAGTAAGAGGCGTACTATCTTGGACCGAATTGAGCGTCTCAATGAGAGAGCTGAGGAGATAATTGGTGTACCTCTGCTATTGCATGAGAAGGGTCGAGTCAAAGACAAACGTGGAGCCTGGTGGTTGGTGAACATAGACAAAATTCTTGACTGACCAACAAATACTCTTTAAGCCAAATAGCATCTCAATCGGTTGGGGCCGTAGTCTAGCATGGATAAGGCACCAGCCTCCGGAGTTGGTAATCCCCGGTTCGAATCCGGGCGGTCCCGCCAGATATTCTTCTCACTTTCTCTCACTATTCATTCAGTTTTACAAAATTTATGTCATTTAGGTATTCGATTGGACTTTATATAGTCCGAGAAGAAACAACACTGTGTTCTGAGGTAAATGACGATGAGTATTCAAAAGTACATGCGAACTCCAGCTGATCGGGTCATTGCACGCTTTACTAAGTACTTGAATGGTCCACTGGGGCGAACTGTTCTTGACAGTCTGGCTGAGGGTGAGAGTTTCATCATGCAAACTTCTGAATATAGACTACTTATCACCAAATCCAATGGTCAAGCAGTCGTTACTCTCGCATAGATTATCCAAGGGCAGTCTGCATGCTTCAAAAACACAGTTAGTCTTCTTCTGTAGACTGTTCGCTAACGAAGAATCTATAAGATAATGAGAGTCCCGCTGACTGGGGCCGTAGTCTAGTATGGATAAGGCACCAGCTTGCGGAGTTGGTTATCCCAGGTTCGAATCCTGGCGGTCCCGCCATTAAAACTACTTTTCAACATGGTCCTGAAAGTGCCAAGATTAGTGATATCATTGTGGTTACTTCTAATTGATGTGAAAATCTCACAGTCCTCTCTCGAGAAACACTCACTTCGTTGTTGGTTATGTGATTTTCTGCCAAATGAGTAATTTCTGAAACACCTGAGCAATGGTGTCTGCTCTAGTCATCTGTTTCTCGACCTCTTCTCTTGAGAGTTCACGTATCTGAGATGCTGGGGCTCCGGAGTTCAGACTTCTTGGGGGGATCACAACGTTTGATGGTATGATACTTCCTGGTGCTACCATAACACCTTCTCCTAGAGTCGCGCCATCGAAAATAACGCACCCCTCTCCTATGTTTGTATTATCTCCTATATAGACACCATGAATAACAGATGCGGTTCCAATTACAGCAAGATTACCAATAATTGCTGGATTGTCAGCTGAATGGGCATGGATAACAGCACTGTCTTGAATACACGTGCTTGCACCGATTCTCACAGCAGCATGGTCGCCTCTTATCACAGCACCTGGCCAAACATTGGCCTTGGCTGCTATTTCTACATCCCCTACTATCGTGGCCTGTGGGCTGATGTATGCCTTTGGATCAATCTTAGGGTTCTTATCACCGAAAGGAAGTATTGGCACCTAGTACACCTCTTTAGTCCTTCTTCCTCTAATCCTATGTTCCACACTAATAAAACATCATGTGATATTAACACGAATTGGATTAGTGAACTATTTTAGAAGTTCCTTGATTACCATTTCATAGTGCTCAGGTGGTCGAAGTCCAATCAGTCTATCAGTAATCTGTGGTGCTCCACCGCGTGGATCTTCCATTTCAAACTTGGCTGGCTCTCCGTTATGGAATATTAAAACGCATGGGATTGCATGAATACTATTGTCAGCTGCAAATGAACGATACTCCTGTGTATTAACTTTCAGAAAGCCAACATCCGCATTGTCTGTGTACTTTTGTTCTAACTCATCGAGAATCGGACCGAGTGCAAGACATGGGCCACACCATGGCGCCCAGCAATCAACAAATAGTATCTTTGTTTCTTTGACAGCAGTTTCAATATCTCCGGGTGCTACGTCCTTTACCACCTTATTTCACACTCTTCGCTATCCACAATCTGGATGCCTATAATCTTCTCGGTTATAAAGGAGTAAATGCCCCTCCTCAAAATCAGATATCGAATGAGAGGCAAAAATAATTATGCGCTGGTTTCTGCAAGAAGTCCCTCAACAATTTGAGTGTAGACCTCTGGAGGCATGACACCAACAAGTCTGTCGAGTTTCTTTCCTGAACCATCATCAAAGACTACCTGCTGGCCGTCTGCATAGACAAACACTGAAGGTACACCTGTGATCCGGTTCTCTTGGCTAAACTCTTGATTCTGATCAACATCTAACTTGACTGCCTTGAATCCCTTTTCTTGGAAGTTCTCATAGAGCTCTTCAATGATTGGACTCAAGGTCCGACAGGGACCGCACCATACGGCATGACAATCGAGGAATACAACTTTGTTCTCACTGATAATTTTCGGTAGTTCTTCGGCAGTAATTTCATCAACCATTTGATTCATCTCCCGTTGCCTACAAGAGGTCGGTTGTGTTTTTCTCCCGCACAACCGCTTTTAACGGTTTTGTTGGGTACATGATTTGATTGGAAACTTAAACTGACCAGCGTGCAGGTTTAATCAGTCTGGTGTATACATTAGTTTGATAAGCGGCAGACAGCTCGAAGTCTAAGAGGTCTTGATATCGAATGCCAGTCCTTCATTGTGCCAAATGTGGTTCCACGCTTGACATCAAGAAGGGCGGCCAAATATGGAATGTACGATGTCATCGGTGTAGTGCTGAGATTTCTCTCTCTGGAAAGGGAAAGGACCTCTTCGACGCATATGAGGCATATACTGCTGCGATTCAGCAAGGCACAATTGGAGATGATAGTCTAGGCAAGATTCTACACGTTTCTGGTGCTGAGGACTCCACTAGCGGTAGGAAAAGACGACAGAGACCCATCGGAGCTCGAATTCAGTCAGAGTTGGAGGTCTCCAAGTTGATTGAGGCTGGGGGGATTACTCTCGATGGCATTCCAGACACCATACAGTCTGTTGTTAACAGTGGTCGTGATTATCTTGTCAGCTACCGATATATGCCAGCCACAGATGCCGAATATGGTACTTCCCTTGATGACCTCAAGATTCCCACACGCCTGAAGGAGTTACTAGGTAGTAAGGGGATACATATCCTATACAAGTTCCAAGATGAAGTGTTTGAATCGATTCTTGCTGGCGAAGACGTTGTAATCGCTGCACCCACAGCTCAAGGATAGACTGAGGCATTCATTCTTCCCATTATCAAAAAGCTCCTGATTAGTGTACAAGAGAGTTTCATGAATCCAGGAGTACGAGCCTTGTTGATATATCCAACAAAGGCACTAGCTCGGGATCAATACGATAAGGTCACAGAGATGTGCAAAGCATCAGGACTTACTGTGGCTATATTCGATGGAGATGTCGCACAGTCACAACGCGCCAAGATATATGATAGACCGCCTGATATTCTTCTGACTAATCCTGATGTCCTCCATTATCATCTGGGTTGGAATCGCTCAAGGCTCGTATCTCTTCTTCGAACTGTGAAACATGTTGTGCTAGACGAGATCCATCTGTACACTGGATCTATGGGTTCTAATGTCTATTACATCCTAAAGCGACTGCAGGCTGAATCGGGTGACTTCCAGCTTGTTGGGGCTTCTGCAACTATAGCTAATCCAAAGGAGTTTGCAGAACTTCTCTTTGACTCAGATGTCAAGTTGATTCAGTCGGAGAGTGCTAGACGCGGACCCATTCATTTCATGATGTTCTATCCAGGTGAACGAAGCAAGTACAGCATGATTGTAGACTTAGTGAGGGGTCTTCATGAGGGCGGATTTAAGACTCTAGTCTTTGGTAATACTCACTCAGAGGCAGAAGTTCTCAATATGCTCATCGGTGACACGGGCGTAAAATCAATGGTTCATAGAGCAGGGTTGTCAAAGAAATACCGTGCAGATGTTGAGGATAGATTCCGTTCAGGTGCGATCCCAGTGTTAGTTTCAACCCCAACCCTAGAGCTGGGAATTGATATTGGCGACCTTGATAGTGTGGTCAGTATGATTGTGTCGATCACACGATTGACTCAAAGAATTGGTCGGGCTGGAAGAAAGGGACAGGAGAGCGTAGCCATTCTTGCTCTTCGGGAAAAGGACCCAATCTCTTCATTCTATAGGCACAAACCTGAGAAGTACTTCACTGATGTAGACTCTGCCTATATGGAACCTGACAACGAAGTTGTTGGCTATTATCAGCTTATTGCAGCAGCCATGAGCGGGCACTTGGATGTATCTATGTTTCCGAGACAGAGACACATTCTCGAGAACATTGAGAAGGATGGTCTCATTGAGATTCGAGACAATGGTGCTGTTCGAGTGACTGACTTTGAAAGTGCTCAGAAGGCTTGGCGAGGCTATAGCATTCGTGGAATTGGTGACACAGTTCAAATAAAGACTGGACAGAAGAGTCTTGGAGAACGATCGATGCCAATGGCAGCACAGGAGCTTCATCCAGGTGCTATCTATCTTCATGGCGGCAAGAATTACATGTCAGTGGACTTTCGTTATACGAAAGGACTTGGTCGAGCAACAATTGTTCCAATCAATGATCGCAGCGCTCATACCAAACCTCTCTATTTTACAATGCCCCGTATCATTGAGGTTCATGAAGAGAAAAAGGTCTTGGGAATGGATGTCGTCTACCTCTCTCTTGAGATGACGCAGTCCGTCTATGGTTATGTCAAGAGAGAAACCCGGTCAGGTCGGATTCTTAGTCGCTCTGATATACCCAAACCATTGGAGTACACCTACAAGACACGTGGATTCGCATTCAAGGCTCCCGAACCTCTAAAACCTGTTAATGATTATATCAGTGGAAAACTGAAGAAGGCCTCCGGACCTACTCTTGGTCCTGCAGACCTCTTTGGTGGTGCTTTCCACGCAGTTGAGCATGTTATCATTGAGTCGAGTGATATGTTGACAGGTGGGAGTACAAGAGAGATTGGTGGTGTTTCGATGGGTGACTCAGGAATCATCTTTGTGTATGATGGTAGCCCGGGTGGCAACGGAGCATCAAGGTTGCTGTTCTCAAGACTGAATGAAGCCTTTGAGAGAGCTGAAACAATTCTAACCAAGTGTGACTGCAAGACTGTTGATGGTTGTCCTCTATGTACCTATTCTTACCAGTGTGGAAATAATAATAGTCCCCTCTTCAAACAAGGTGCTCTTGACAGCATACAGCAAATTCTCAACAATGCAGAAACAAGTGTAGATACAAAGGGTTATGCAGGATATGAACCGGTAGTGTAGGTTGGAGATGATCAGAATTGGTAGAATTCTCTGTGGGTCGTGGTCACGATGGACCAGCCAGATCTGGTAAACTAATGATTGGTGAACTTGAGGTTTCCCTTCCTACTTTGATCGGACCTTCTGGTTACGGTCTTCCACTGTCATATGCTACTTTGGGCCGTGATAAACCCGAGAGCGGAGTCCCCATTGTACTTTCACTTCCCTTTTCTATTGAAATTAACTCTCATAATCTCACAGAGGTTGGCACCAATAACTTGGTTCTTCTCCCCTCCCTTCCCTCCCTCTCCGAGCTTAGTGCTTCTGCTGCACAGGCAGACATTCACTATCAACTTGAATCAGCAAAGAAACTAAGTGAGATCATCTCTCCGTCCCAACTTATTATCCGGATTTCACACAATCTCAATCCAGATGAGCTTACACCTATCTTGTCAGAATTAACAGAGATTGGTGTGAGGATGGCGGCAATTCAGATTACAGGCTCCTACGACTCACGAGACCTCGATTCTCTTATGCTACGTTCACATCTTCCTAGAGACTGGGTAGTGGTGGCTCTTGGCCGGGTACATCCTCATATGATTCCCTTACTCTATTATCTTGGAGTGGATATCCTTGATATCGGACATGCTTGGGAGAGTGCTTCTTTCTCAAGGCGTCTTTGGCGTCTTGATTCGGAGAAGATTACAGACAGACCATCTAGATACTGTATGTGTTCAACATGCCAGGGAGTTCAGAGTCTATCATTACTTGATTCTGATGAACTTGACCACACTCTAGTTCAACACAATGGTTCACTGTACAAAGAGGTTCTCTCTGAATCCGAACAAGCATTGAATAGTGGTACTCTCCGATGGTTGATAGAATCCTTTACACACGCTACTCCTACGGCCACATCATTACTCAGGCAAATCGACACCTCACTGTACTCTTTCCTCGAAGAATTTACCCCGACTACCGGTTCAGGAGTAGTTCAGCTCATCGGTCCAGAGTCATACAACTCACCTCCTGTGAAGAGATTCCGTGATACCCTCTCCGAGAGATATACTCCCCCAGTTGAAAAGCGGATTATTCTGCTTCTTCCTTGTTCTGCCAAAAAACCGTATTCCGACTCAAAGTCCCACAAACGTCTTGGAGAGACACTAGACTCAGCTCTGGGAAATATCCGTCATCAGGTGGCTGAAACCATACTCACATCGCCTCTAGGTGTAGTTCCCAGAGAGTTGGAACGGATATACCCTGCAGCGAATTATAACATACCTGTTACCGGTACTTGGGATGCTGAGGAAATCAAACTAGCAGCAGATGCTTTAGTGACACATCTGGGTAAGTTCGATGAGCCCTGCGTTGTAGTTGCCCATGTTAAGGGTGGCTATCGCGATATAGTTCAAGCTGCTGAGGATCGTGTTACTCAGAGTATCATATACACAATAGATGATAAATCCCCAACAAGCAGGGACTCAATGGAATCTCTGACTGAGGTCCTTAGAGACCTTCGTGAACTGCTATCATTGGAGTCTAGTCCTCCAACATCCCTGAGAGATACACTTCGCGCTACTGCAGATTTCCAGTTTGGTGAAGGTGTAGGCAAAATTCTGATTCCAGATGCCGCTAAATTTTCAGGTAAACTCTACAGAATGGTGATTGCTCGATACGAGTCTGAACAACTTTGCTCATATATTGCTGACTCTGGACTTCTCTCCCTCACTATTGCGGGAGCCAGAAGAATAGCTCATCTCAAACGATACTGGGTTCGTTTCAAGGGTACGGAGATTAAGGGTGGGTCTCTCTTTGCCATAGGAATTGATGAGGCTGATCCAAACATCCGTCCGGGTGATGAGGTGGTCATTATTGGACCAAATGACGAGGTCATGGCAGTTGGTAGAAGTGAGATGTCAGGATCTGAGATGTGTGCGTTCAAAAAGGGACGAGGTGTTACAATCAGGCACAAACTGGGGGGATCTAAATGAGTGATATACTATCAACAATTCAGGAATTAATCTTGGATTCCGCCGCCCGTGCAAGAGGTCGGTCACTTTCTAGACGCCATAGACGTGACCCAAACAGGCCCGCAGGAAAATGGACCTCTGCTGCTCGTGTTGGAAATGAAACTGGTACTGCCCTGGCTATCGTTCTTGGTACTATCGGATGCTCTCATGCTCTTGGTGAGTCTGGTGGATGCACAATGTGCAGTTACCTCTTGGATGGTAGTTCGGATCCTGTGTCCTCAGAGGAGCTTCTCAACCAATTCAACAATGCAATGAACGAGGTCAAGGATATCGAACACGCTTTATCTATCAAGATATACACAAGTGGGAGTTTTCTGGATACTGACGAAGTTCCTCATGAAACACGTGTAGACATCATTGCTTCGATTGCAAAGAATACTCATGTTCGTGAAGTTGTCATTGAGTCCCGACCTGAATTCATCACCGATGAAAACATCTCAGAGATTCGAAAACTACTTGGAGACCGCCATATTGAGATGGGTATCGGTCTGGAGAGCAGTAGTGACTGGATTCGCAATATCTGCATAAACAAGGGATTCTCAACTGAGGACTTCAAGAATGCAGTGGATATCGCTCAGAAGTATAATGTTGGAACCCGTGCTTATGTTCTACTGAAACCTCCATTTCTGACTGAACGTGATGCTCTTATGGACTCCATGCAGACTATCCGGGATTCAATAGAGATGGGTGTCACAACTGTTTCCATGAATCCGGTGAATGTTCAGAAATCCACACTTGTAGAACAGCTCTGGTCTCGTGGTTTGTATAGACCCCCCTGGTTATGGACTGTCATCGAAGTACTAAGAGAGGCTAAGAAGGCTGTGGGCGAATCAGTCAACATTGTATGTGATCCTGTAGCTGCTGGAAAGGTCAGAGGTACTCACAACTGTGGAACGTGTGATGAAGTCATCGTACAATCCATTCGAAAATTCTCTCTATCACAGGATGTATCTGATTTAACATCACCTGACTGTGGATGTAAAAAGACATGGCAACATATTCTCAACCATGAAGATATCTCCCTCATGATACACCGTTATTTCAATAAGGAGTATTAAGAAAAGGATTAAAGGAAACCAACCGCGGGTCCCTTGTAATTCGGAGGTTCGCAACAGTGTCTACATTTGTAACGAGAGTCCAAGTCTGGTTCTATAGTGAAGGAGCATCTCCATCAGTTGTTATTACAAAACTGACAGAGCTGGGTTTTACTCCAGTACGTGGAGCATATGATTTTGTTTATGAACATGAGATGGATGAGATGAGCGAGTCCGACCTTAGCAATGCAATTCTCGATATAGCAAATGCACTTCATGCAGCACTATCAGGCTTCAAAGTCATGTATACTCTCGATACACATCACGCAGATGATGAAGATGTCTATGTACCCCTTGAGGATATTGATGCAGAATTAGAAGCAACCAGGAAAGAACTCAAGGCATTAGAAGATGAAGTTGAACAAGAAAAATAATAGAAACTGAGGGGGTGACCCCCTCAAGTATTTCCTATAGTAACTAATCAGAAGTGACTTCTGGTTCACGGCGTTCGTACTCGCCTTCACCCTGTACTTTGACAGTGATTTTCTTTCTGTCACCAGGATTCATCCGAGTCCAGGTCCAGACTAGGCTCATACCATCATCAACTGGTTTGAGCGCGGGTTCTTCCTCCATGGGTTCTGTTGCCACATAGTCGAATCCATCTGGAATCCAGTCGGTGACTACAACATTCTCCACAGTAACTTCACCCTTATTTTCGACTACAATCATCACTGAGTACTCACCTGGTGAAGACCCTCTATTGATAGCCTTCTTCACAGAAATACGTCTCTTCTTGTAGATAATACCAATTTTGTGCCCATCTGGACTACTTGCGACCTCAGTGGGTAGTCCCGGTGGAGAGATGTTTGCTGAGCAGTGAATTGGAGATGGATACTCCTTCTCAGGTCTGCTTCTCCAAGCCATGATTGCATAGTTTATCTTTATACGCTCACCTGGTTTAAGCTCACCCACTGTATCTTTCAGATCAGTCAATGTGAACGTGAGTGTGTGTGGTTTTTCAGGATCCTGATCATCGGGATCGACAATGAAACCAAAGTCTCCAGTGTAATCTGTATCTCTAATCCATATGCTGATGTGCTCTTTCTTAGGGGGCATTACATCATCTGGGAGGTTGTCTTTGATTATCAGTTCGTTGAGTTTGGCTGATCCACTATTTGTGATATCAAGTGTGACTTCAACTGGAGTTTTGTCAGAACTAGCCACTTGTGGTGGATCGAAGATCTTTGAGTAGTCAATCTTATAGACCGGTATTGTCTGTGGGACCTTCTCAACGGTTCCAAGGACTCTCTTTGTTACGTCCCTCATAGGTGTGTAGGTGACCTCTTGTGTACACTTTGGTGGTGATTTACTCTCAATCTGAAATGATGTAGTCCATTCTTGACCTGGTGCTAGTTCAACGGATGGTGATTCATCAATCATCTTCTGTTTCTCGCCACCAGCTTCAGGTACTAGATATACATCTGCCTTGTCTAATCGAATCATAAGGTCGCTCTCATTGGAACATTCCAATGTGCATTCCCATTGATTCGGCTCAGTTTCAGCAGTTTCTATACCAGTGAGGAACTCTGTCAGGGCGGTCATGTCTGGATTCAGTGAGGACCTCTGTATTCCTTCACCTCTGTACGACACGACAACTTCTCCAGCATTCTTTGAATCGACCTCTTCAACTTGTCCAGTTGCAGTCAAGACAAGAATGGATTCTTCCCCTGGATAGACCAAGAAGTCTTTCCAAACAACTTGTTTGGTTCCCTCATCATACTCCGCAACCCCTGAGGATGTACTATCTACCATTACATTGGAGAGCTCTGGAGGGATCGTCTTGTTTAGGATTATATTGTCTACTTGGCCTTCAGCTTCGTTCTTAACCCGAATTGTAATCTTTACAGGGTTGGCTTTGCCAAAGGCATATGCCCAATGTGGGTCTTCGGAGGCTTCTGTACTGCATGTATCGAAAACCTCTGTGAGAGTCAGAATTGGGGCTGAAACTGTCACGTCATAGTCAGTTTCCCATTTACTACCCGTATCCACTTCCCCTGCAGGAAGGCTCTCTTCTGGTATGTTAGTGGCTTGTCTTGAGTCACCTAGGAGTACTCTTACACTCCAGATTCGACTCTGTTCAGACACATTGTTGACACTCAGAACTCCTGTAGTTTCAATGCGTTCTAACTCGCTCAGCTCACCTATCACAGTTTTCTCGGTCTCTTCGATATCGATAATGACCTTTTTACTTTCGCTCAACTGGCTCACCAACTTATCTTGACTTCTCATTTGGGGTACGTATTCCGCAACGATGACTCTCAATATTAGGAAATCGTGTATGTAAACTCGTTTCCAGCAGCCCATTCAACCTCTAGAATTTGGTTCTCTTCCATAATCACTGGGGTTGTTGTCTTGCTGAATTGGTCTAGATACTTCGCAAATTTGGTTGCTTGCTCCGGTTCTGTGATTCGACAGGGAATACCGATTCGAGGACTTGCATCTATGCACAGGCTCACTGCATCCTTGACCGGGAAAACATCTCCCCCAGATACAGGTGCGATAAGTATGTCCGTTTCTAGTTTGCCGAACGGTCCACGTACAATTGTGTCACCAAGATAGGCAATCTTCATGTTTGCCATCTCAATATGGAGTCCCATATTTTCGACTCTTTCACTAGTTTCTGGATCTTTCCTATGAAGTGCAAATGGAGTCAGTTTCAATCCTGGAATCTCATAGGTCTCCTCTGATTTGAGAACATGGAGCAACCAGGGCTTACCACCCTCCGATTTCGCTCTCTCGATAGCTTTCTCATTTCCAAGAATCCATGCCTTGGAACCTTCGGCTATTGTGGTTGCATTGCCTACCGCATCACTCATGTGATGAGTAGTAACAATGACTCTGACATCATAGTCATCTGGTACAACAGTCTCTCCATCCCAACTTCCTGGGTTTATGAGAACTGATGTGTCCTTTGACTCTAAGGCAAATGTTGTTCGGCCGAAGTAAGTTATCTTGAGCAATCAACCACTTCCGAATATCCTGGACGGTCACCGAATACCAGGAATACCTGCGGTAATTCAATCGTTGATTTGGTTTCTTAAAAACAAATCTCCGGCCTGTCTCAAAAAACTACAAAAAATGGACCCAAAGACACTTCTAGAGCAGAATCTCGTTGAATCCGAGTGCTATCTTTTTATTACTGGTATATGAATAATGTGTAAGGTCTTCACCGAGCTCCCACCACTCATATTGAGAGGGGTACTATGTTAGAAAAGATATTCACCGAGAAATTCAGAGAGATGCTCAAACTTGTCTTTACTGACATTCAGAATCAGCAGGATAAAAGAGATGAGGAGGAGTTTGCAAAGGATGAAGCTCGAATCAAGGAGAAGCTTCTGGATACCATTGAACCCTATCCCGCTGATGTTGTTCTCGATGATGACTTCTTGATAGCGGCTGTCGATGGATCTGGCACTGATAACTTGATGATGCTTGATGATATTCGTGTCCATCTCTTCAGTACTGCTACCGTGGTCCTGAGCACTAACACTGATGCTGACTGTCCTTTTGCTCCTATGGAACGTGACTCACTTGAATCACATGTTGGTTCACAGCCACATTTGGATGCACACTGGCATTCTGGTGTACGTGGAGATGCCAAGCATAAGATGGCTGAGTCCCTAGCATACATCTACCCTGAGAAAGACATTCCCTCTCTAATCCTACCTTTCTTTCATGATCATACTGCTGGGCGTATTTCTTCAATTACTGACCTCTCTGGGAGTGAGTATGCTAAGTATGCTATGAAATTCAATGACATGGCATCATTAATCTCACGTGAACAGATTCTCACAAATCCCGTGGTGCATGATGAACTTCGGAAGGTTTCAGAATACGCAGCAGCGCGAAATGTACTTTCAAGCGGGCTCAGACCCAAATATCTACTTCTTGATGGTGCAATGTCTGTCTTCATGCACTTTGTAAGACAGTACCCATCAATGCCAAGTGGATTCATGCTTCGAGAATTAGCATCTTTGGCGCGAAAAGAAGAGGTCATTCTCTGTGCCGTTAGCAAGAATCATACAATTCCATTTGCGCACAAGATTGCCAAAATGGCACAGGATGTCTTTGGCTCTGGTACTAAATGGTTCTGTCACTTACCCTGCAAGGACGATCCAGAGGGAGGCCTTCATATCTATGAAGACCGAACCTATATCCCTCCAAGATTGGCAGTACCCTATCTATACAGCTTTTCACGGGATAATCGCCCCTCGCGGATTGACTTTGATAGAGTTTGGTGGCTAGAGAATGTGTTTGTGAAGGATGATCCAATTTCAACCCGGGAGAACGAGAAAGCACTTTTCAGGGACTTGGAGTTCATGTCACGTGACGCTCGTTGGTATGGTTATCCTGTATCACTAGCTCTTGCTCACGAGGGATGTAAGATGAGTTATGAGGACCTTCGACTGATTAGGGAAATCGCACGTGATGTGCAGACTCAAATGGGTCTTGAGGATAGGAAGACTGACCCACTGAGAGCTGATTATAATCTATAATTAAGGAGACAATGAGAATGGTAGTAGATCGAGATGCATTAGGCGAACTATATGGTAAAGTCGGCGTAGGAAATCAGACAATGCTGGGGATTATGGGTAATAATCGAGACATCAGTGTCGGTGAGATATTCATGATTTACTCTCAACGAGATGGACACGAGCGGGTCTTCTTCTTCCGAGTACTAGGTCTCCAGAACTACTTACGACAGGTTGATGATATGTCGCGAGTCGCTGGTACGCTGATGGTGGAAGGTGATGCGTATCTATCTGGTATTGAAAGAAACATGTTACTCTCAGTTGACGGAAAGATGTTAGGTTATGCGGAATTAGAGGGTGATGCATGGAAATTCAAATCACCAAGACGCCTCCCAGATCATCTTGCTGATGTGTATCGTCCTGTCCGTGGTAAAACCGATGAACAAGCTCGTCAGATGCTTGCCTCCCAGACTGATGGAGAGGTATACATTGGTGACCTACAAATTGGAGAAAAAACCTTGGACGTACCAGTGAAGATGCCAGCTAAATTCTTGCCCATGCATGTTGGTATATTCGGCTCGACAGGTGCTGGTAAAAGCAACCTGATGATGGTCTGGATTAAGGCAATAATCGACACACACTTAGAATCTGATACCAAGGTGTCTGCGTTCTGTATCGACCCACATGACGAGTTTGCTAAGGGGGTTGATAATTTTGGAATCCAGCATATCATAGAAGCTATGGATGCTAAGACACGTACTGATGTCATTGGGGATTTCTATTACCTCACCACGCATCCAACCGCAGCCCCAAGAGAGATTCAGAGATATGCAAAGGGAATCCGAATTCTGTGGGAGGATATTCGACCACGCGATTTGTATTCAATCATGGACTTTTCTCCCCAGATGTCTGCTTTCATTGATGCGCAATTCAATCAAGCTCATGAGAACTGGATTGGAGCGATTATGGACTTGGACGACGATCCGGATGGCACACCTCAAGGAACACTTCGTGCAGTACAACGACGACTGCGATTCCTAGAACGGTCTGCAATCTTTGAACGATCTGGCTCCTCTGTACTTGACGATATTTTTGTAGCTATGGAAACTGGTCGTGTTCTCGTCGTAAACACTAGTCTGATGAGTGACGTTGAACAATTCCTCCTAACTACAGTCGTTACAAGAACTGTGTCTGATATGCGTAGGGCATTGAAGAGCAGTGGCAATCTGGGTGACTTCGATCGACAAGGTCAGATGAGATTACCTAATCCCTTCTTCCATCGTGTAAAAGCGAAAGCCAAATCCTTCTATGGTAAGGGTGGTGTCTCAAATGATAGCGGTGTGATGGATCCACGACAACTACCAGTCATTCAAATCACCGTTGAAGAGGCTCCATCAATCCTCAATCCTGAACTCATGCGTGGTCAATCAGTCTTCAAGGACATATCACGACAAGGTCGTAAGTTCAACATCGGTCTACTTGTTGTGAGTCAGCAGGTTAGTGTGTTAGACAACGTTATTTTGAGTCAGATGAATACTGAGATTAATCTTCGATTGGGTAATGAACGCGAGATTAGAGCCTGTATTGAGAACGCAAGTGTCAATATCACTGGCTTTGAAAACGAGTTTCGAGTAATGTCCCGAGGAGAGGCTTTATTCACTGCATCGTATAGAGAGATGCCTATCCCTGTACGGATTCCTCTATTTGATACCGTATTT
>JAEOST010000239.1 GCA_016840245.1 Candidatus Thorarchaeota archaeon | reverse complement strand
ATCTGTGTCGGAGGTGGTTGTGGTTGTACTAGTTGTCGTAGTTGAAGTAGTGGTTGTAGTTGAAGTAGTTGTATGCAATACTACTGAAACAAAAACGGTGTCATTCGCAACATTCCCAAGAGTGTCCTCGATCACTAATGTGTAATTGTAGATTCCAACACTCAGACCGTCTACATACACTGTGATAGAACTTCCATTCCAATTATCGGATTCATGCTGCGTATTGTTTTGAAGTATCTCATAATGTGATGGATGCACATCTGTAGGCGTCCAAGAAATGAAGTGTCCCGTTGTACCTTCTTCATAAATTATGTCATTTGGATGGTTAACATTAGGTGGTGAGATATCGTATACAAATGGGTGGTAGTCAATAGCCCCTGCTCCTCCTGGGACGTTTAGTACCCCCGTGCCGCTGTAGTCCGACCAGTAATTCCCCTTCCCTGTTGTATTCCACTGGTTATCGGTACCACTATCTGCAACGCCTTCAGAACCATCCGCAAAGATGTTGAGATATATGCTGTTGGTGTTTGAATTTGAATCGATATCAATATCATCACCATTTTCTGAGAATGTGTTATTCATGATGGTGTGATCTGAAGCTATCAGAAGTGTAACACCGTCATTATTCCCTGTTATTGTATTGTTGAAAATCTGCGAACCAGAGGAACCTGCTATGGAAATGCCCCAGAGATTGCCCTGAAACGTATTCTCATCTACTGAGTTTGTATCCGATGACGAAAAGAGGACAACGCCATTCGCACAATCTGATAGAACATTATGTTGAATTATATTGTTAGTTGATGATGTGAGAAAAACACCGTTGAATTTCGCAGATATATTATTTCCCTCGATTTTTCCATTTGTGACATCAACTAGTTTCACACCGTTTCCTGATTCATCTTCACCAACAAGAAGGCAGTCTCTAATGACAAAATGTACGTCTGTATCTTGAATCGAGATACTATCACCTGTTGTAGTAATATTGTACCCTTCTATCACATATGGGACACTTGATGACCCACTTCCTGGAAAACCTTGGGACGAGAAACCTCCATTTGATGTAATAGTGATAGGATCATGAATAGTGTAGGAAGACACGATATTATTTCTACATGCAGAATTCGCTGTAGTATCCTTGGTTATTTTTTCACAAGCCATCGAGTTCAGTTGTGGGAACATCACAATAGAACCCATCAGTATCAAGATTAGCAGAAAACTCACTATACGTGATAAAAGCTGTAACTCCCTAAGCATAGTAACATTACCCCAATCTGGATAGGATTCATACTTTATATTCGTTGCGACAAGATACGAATCACAATCCTTTTTGGAAGTGTACAATCTAGCTTCCTAGGCGACTAATCCTGAACGACGTGACAGATGAAGAATTTGCTGCATTATGTGAGAGGTATGGTACACCTAAGCAGTATTCTTTCGATGCCGATTTCATGGACTTCGAATGTGATCTGGTACGCAGGAGTTCTTCAAAGGGAAGACAGCATGATCTTACCTGTTTCATCCCAAAGGATGGAGGGTTTGTCACTATTCAGAAACATGACTATGCTCGTACAGGAATCTATAGGGCTCCCTCTGGTGGAGCAAAACCTGGAGAATCGCTTGGAGATGCTGCAGTTCGAGAGATGAAAGAGGAGACTGGACTGGACGTTGAATTGAACCGTTTTGTTTTAGACATGACTTTGAATGTAAAGTGTCCCGAAGGTATCATTCCCTGGAGGTCACTCGTCTTTCTTGCAGATGAAATTGGTGGAGTAATGGAACCAGAAGATACATACGAGATCTTCAAAGTCAAGATTTCGAGTCGGGACGAAATGCTTGGTCCAATCAAGCAGCTGATGGAACTCTCAGGATGGGGAGGCTTCGCCTATCGCGCCTTTCTTACAACTAAGTTCTTTGAAGAGCTCGATGTTCTGAAACTCTAGTTGATGTCCTCAGGGTGTATAGGTTACATCCTTTGGTCGTCTGCGGAATTTCCGACCAGATGCAAATCCGATTATCTTCGATGAGACAAATGGTATTATCACAATGAACACTACTGGAATGAGGATTAGAAATGCAAGGTTTGCGCTTCGTACGAAGTTCAATGACGTCACAGTTGTAACTCCAACTAGAAGTAGGAACATCAGGAACTTTGTTCTAATTGAACTTGATGTGCGTTCAACAAGAAGTGACCTCTCTCCTTCAACTATACTTGCAGGAGTACCTGTGAATTCCATGTTGGCTATTCTCTGAAGTCCCTTACCTGTTTCTCTGTAGTGATTGATAACTACAATTACAATGCTGCTGAAGTACGTACCAAATATCGTGAGGATAATCATTGGAAGTGGTATTCCCATAATATTGAAGACATTCTCTTCAAGAATAAGTGCCTGGAAGGTTTCGTTTTGATTGCCATATAACAAGATTTGGATTATCATTACTGGTACAAGGGCAAGGTGCCAAATTCCTGCAGCTATTCTACCCCTATTTAGAGTGCGAGTATGTAGGATTGCAGAATATGAGTCTCGGTACAACCAGAGACCGTATAGGAGGACTGAGAACCCTATCATAACGATTGACTCAATCAAAGCCATAGTATAATCACCTATACTTCCTGAATACAATGAATGTCCAAAGATTGCCATCCCAACAATCAGTACGATTCCGTATGTTCGATCCAAGCGCTTGGTTCCTCTTTCTGCCTGTTCAACAGATTCTGCTTCATTAGAGATACTTGAAGCGACCCTGAAATAAAGACCCATCCCTAGTAGACTAATGAGTAAAGTCATCCCTAATGCCATAGCCCATATTTCGGAGGGGAGTTGGCTAAACATCGCATCAAGATCAGGTTCCTGAACGACGACTTCTACAGAAATAGGGTCAACATCTTCCTCGACACACATCTCACCTGAAACACTTGCGGCAATCGTATAAAATCCATGTCTGAATGAAACATCCTCAATTGTAACACTGTAGATTCCGTCCTCTATCTCAGTAGCGGTATGTGGGAAACTATGGGTTGCATTCTCTAACCGTATTTCCATATCTAATCCAGTAACCGGAGTTCCATATTGATCGCTAACACTCACATTAACCATGAAGGCTGTGTACTGTACTGCCTCTACTGAAGATGTACTAATGGAGAATACTGGATCTGCGATAACAGTTACATTCCCAGATACCTCTAGAAGGTCCATGTAACCATGTGAGATATAGATGTAGTAGGGATACGGTTTGTATATGAGGCCAACTGTGGAGATCATAGAATGATACGTACCATTACCAAGAGAGGTTAATCGGTAGAGCGAAGTTGAGATTGACACTCTAACAACTGCATCTACTATATCGTTGCCTTGTGCGTCTTTGACTGAGATTGTAAATGGGATACTATCTTCGCCTTGAATGAAGATGTCTGTTGAAATTGGGTCGATCAGTGTATACACAGCGCCACTTCTAATCGTTACGGGACGGAAGAAGTCTGAATCAAGAAGATATGGGCTTGTGATGTTGACGATGAAGTTGTAGACACTAGGTGGTCCATCAACTGAGATTGTTAAATTAAACTCATTCTGATCTGAAGCTATAGTTCCAGAATAGACCACGCCTTGAAATTCGATTGTCCAATTGTACCCATTAACACTGTGCGCATACTTGTCAAAGATTCCAACAGTGAATACCGTATCTTCTCCAACCATAACAGGTTGATCATAGATTAGGCTAAGCTTTGCATCACCTACTAGACTGAAGTTTCTTGCAATGTTAGTAGTCTGTAGATAGGAGTGCTGGATAGACATCTTTGCCTCGTATTCACCAAGGGATAGATGAGTGGTCTGAATTGTTCTATTGTAAACTCCCGTTGAAACCTCAAGTAGTGAGTATGATGAACTACCTATCGTGACAACTATCGTTGCACCGCTGATATCATTGGAGTTCTGATCTTGAAGATGGATGGACAGAGTAAGTTGGTCCCCTTGGTCAACAATTTGGTCCACAAGAGGTGATTGAATAGAAGCTGATTGAGTTCCGAGAAGATTGACACTCCAGCTATAGTTCGTTTGAACAATGTAATTACTGCCTACAGAAATGGTGAGATTATATGTTCCCGGAAGAAGTGTTGGATTCAGAGTCCAATTCAAGATATACCCACTAGAAGTGTTCACCTGAGTAAAGAGAGAACCAAAAGAAACAGAATAGTTGAAAGGACTCAATGGATTACCATATTGATCCTGAACAGTGAAGGTGAGAGTTGAGGTTTCGTGATTCAAGAGAGTTTCAGAATCTAGAGAGTATGTGATTACTGCTTCCCCTTGTAATGCGAGGTCTACCGTAAGATGTTGCGTACCTAGGAATGCTTGTGACACCGTTATTGCTGCTGTATAGAGTCCAAGCGGAAGTCCAATTGTACTGACATTCCCAGTGTATATACCATCAGTAGTCATGTTAAGACTGAAACTACTGCCATAGAGAACTACAGTAACATCTGCTCCAGTGATATTGTTGAATAATTCATCTGTAACATGAACCGTGAAATTGATTACTGCACCCTGTGAATATTCTAGTCCCGCAACAGGATCCAGCAGTATTGCAGAAGACACTCCCTTTACTGGTACGGTTACGTTGAATTGAGTAGTGAATGCAAATGTCGAGTTTACATCAACAATTAGATAGTAGTTGCCTGGAATCCAATTAGGTTCAATCTCCCATGAGAATTGATACCAGTTAGAGAGAACTGATTTTGAATAGCTCTCAATCTGCAGTGAATAGTTGAACGAATTGATTGGGTTACCATAGAGATCTGTCAGTGACATATCGAATGTGACATTCTCTTTGTTAGAAACAGGACTTGGATTCATGGTCACCGTGAGGACAGGAGTTCCCCTGAGGATAACGACCATGTCTGAATAACCTGTGTCAAGGTAACTATGAATTATTGTGATATTTACTTGGTATTGATCCAGTTTCAATCCGACTGTACTGATGTTTCGAGAATAGACTCCACTGCTAACCTGTGAGAGTGTATATGTGCTTCCTGCTAGAAGAACTCGAACTTGAGCAGATTCTATTTGTGTGCCAATTAGATCCTCTAGAATTATTGTGAAGTTGATATCTTGCCCCTGAGTATGAGTGCTATAGTCTACAGGAGTATCTATTGCAATAGAGGGTGAACCATACACAGGTATACTGTAGTTGTAGGACACTGGATTGAGGTATGTTGAATTCAGAGTGATATTCAACCAATGAGAACCAGGTATCACATCAGGAGTAATGCTCCATTCGAGAACGTAATCAGAGCCTTCTCCTGAAGTTGAATATCCAGAAGAGAAGGATAACGAGTAATTGTAAGAGTTAATCGGATTTCCATAGCTATCTAGAATGGTGAAATTAAACGTAGCTCCAAGGTGGTTGTAGATAGTCCCTGGTGAAGAATCAAGTGAAAGAACAGCATCTCCAGTAAGGAGGAAGATGACAAAAGTTGCCATACTCTCCATGTGTGGATGGGAGATGGTAATAGATGCATTGTAGGAACCCAGTGGAAAACCAATTGTACTCACATCGACCGTGTAAATCCCATTAGTCGTCATGCTCAGAATGTATGAACCACCATGAACTGACACGGTCACTTGTGCTCCAGTGATGTTAGAAGCAATTAGATCTTGAACATGCACAGTGAAATTGACATCACTACCTTGATTGCTAATTGCGTACATTGAAGGAGATAGAATGGTTTCTGAAATTGAACCCTGTAGTTGGATTTCAAACAGATAAATCTCAGCTACGAGATAGCCTCCATCAAGTGAAACGTTGAGTGTGTACATACCTGGTGGACTATTGGGTGTGATTGTCCAAGACAATTTGTATGAACTCGTTAATCCAGATGTACTTTGACCATTGAATAAGATTGAATAACTTGCATTGTTTATAGGATTGCCAAATTGATCTGTCAATGTTAGATTGAAAGTTAAATCTTGATGATTCACTGGAGTTGTTGGCGTTGTTGTCAGGGTAACAACCGCTTGTCCGTAGAGTAAGAATACTCTCCAAGTACTATTCGAGTCCATGTAATCATGACTAATCAGAATAGATGTGTTGTATGAACCTAATGGAAATCCTATCGTGCTTATGTTAGAGCTGTAGTATCCTGCTCCAATATGGAATAACTCGTACGTGTTCCCTGCTACTTGAGCAATAACGTATGCATCGACCATTCTTGTGCCAAGTAGGTCCTCAACGCGGATGGTGAAGTTTACATCATCTGCTTGATTGACGTGTTGATTCGCCGCAGGATATATCGTTGTGATATCCATAATTCCCCTGACATCAATTGTGAAATTGTGAGTTGATGCAGTCAAGTACGAACCTGTAATGGTGATATTCAACAAGTGTTCCCCTGGAGCTACATTTGGAGTTGTCGACCAAGTGAATTGGTGAGTTGCTGATGATGATGAGATGCTTGATGGTCCGAATACAATATCATAGTTGAAGTTGGACAACGGATTACCGTATTGATCGCTAACAGTGAAATTGAACGTAGTGCTCTGATGGTTAAGAATAATTGTTTCAACATCAATCTCCACATCCACTATTCCCTGTATATACAACTGATGAGATGTCTGATTTGCAGCAAGATAGTCATGGAATACCGAAATCAGCACTGAGTAGTTAGTTGGACTAAAGCCGGATGTTGATAGATCTACGGTATATGTTCCATTATAATGATCTACGAAACCTATTGATGTTGGGCTCAGTAGCGTAACAGCTGCCCCTTGTATCCAGTATCCGCTCCAATCAGTAAGATTCAACCGTAACGTTGTAGTTGTTCCTTGAACAAGAGTCCAGCCTTGCTCTGAATCTAGGACTATTGTGGCGTTGGAATATAGGTAGATATCAAAGACATTGACCCAATCATTTCCATATGTGCTATTGAGATAAACAGTAATGTACTGTAAACCGATGTGAGTACTTGCATTCAGTTCGATACTATACTCAGGACCTCCCATATGAACTGCAGTATAGTTCACGCTAATGAATTCTACAATGGCCATAGAGCCATCTGGAGTACTTCCGTATGAATCATAGATGAATACTGATAATGTGAAATTCGTACCCGCATCGACTTCATGTGGATACTCAACTGATGGTGCAAGATCTCCAGTGATAACAATGGAGAAATTACCTTGCTCTTCAACTGGTGCAAATGGACTCTTGATTCGGATTGTAAAGGTGTAGTTCCCAATTGGAAGTGACGCAATTTCATCGAGGTAGTAACACCCAGGATCGAATTCGGTTAGTGTGTACTCATATTCTCCACTTTCGATTCTCACCTGAGCACTGGTAAAGTCATTAGTATATGGATCCGTGATATTGAGCCATCCTTGAAGAGGTTGTTCTTGGTCAATAGTTGTTGGGATGTTATTCGAAATCACAAAAGTATCTACCATAACTCTGAAGTTATCACCAGCAGCAACTTGTGCGGTAGCATATGTATGGTTTGCTGTAACTGCGATAGGATAATCCCCTGCTCGCCATGTGACTGTAGGAATATAGACCTCATAATTTGGATCGACAAACGTTGCAGAATATTGTGTTGCATCAATAACAACATCGACATCAGCATCTTCAACAATGAAACCAAGGGAATCTGTTACCGTGACGGATACATTCTTACTTCCTCCCTGTAAGACATCTCCATTATGAAAGACAGTCACGTCTAAGGGACTCTTTATGGTTACTTGATCTAGACTATATCCGAATATTGAATGATAGTCGGAATGAACTATGTCGAGTGTTAGGTTAACAACACCCATTGGATAATTAGCTGATGAATCATATACAAACTGAGAATCCATATGACTATACAATAATGCGGACGTCTGATGCGATATCTGTCCACCAATATAGTGACTAACTGTCATTGTCACAGTTGCGTCAGAAACCTATTAATCGAAGATGTTCTGAACAGTGACTTTTGCTACTATTGGATCTCCTTGAAGTACTGTAGTTGATTGAAGTGAAGTAGTTACATTGAATCTGTAGAACCAGTCAAGATCTCTATAGACTCCGACCTTGTATGCTGTCCAGTCCTTGATGATTGGGTATGCGGCTATGTCTTCTCCAAGACCTGGATCTGCATTGCCAACTGCGACTGGATTGAGTACGATTTCCCCGAGGTGTATTTCCCTAGTGATGAATCCTCTCATGTCGACTGCTTTGAGTTTCTGGTCTTGGTGAGTAAACAATACAAGATTGTCAACACCGTTTCCATCGAAATCAGTTACAACGTATCCTGTGAGTGTTGCACTTCCTATTGGCATAGTCCAGATTATATCCAAGGGTCGAGTGACATTGATGAGTGAGAGTTCGTTGGCATAGGTTATTGCAAATATCTCGTCTGTTCCATCCTCATTTACATCATGGACAATCATGTGCTTCACGTGCATATCTCTATGATCTATTGCAGTCACATTCAGATCTGGAGTAAACACATCAAAGAAGTACAATCGTGCTACGGGACCAGTTGCATTCCATAGTGTGTAATGAAGTCCGATTTGTTGCGTTGAGTCTGAAGCATTGTTGTACTCAAACGCAAACGGTGCATCAATTTCTGTAAAAGAAGGATCGAAGTACAAGAACGAAGTTCTCAATGCTGTCAGATTGGCTGCGTCATAGAAATCAACTCTCGTTCGATTGGTCACCGTCATGATTTGCCAATCGCCATCTCCAGATGATGGGGATATTGTTACAGTGTCAATTGATTCCGTAGTTGCGTAATTCTGAGATGACCAGGTGCCATTATCATCCATCCTTGTGAGTCGTCGATTGCTATTATCTAGGATATGTAACTCTTCAAGATCATCTGAGTCATCGTCTGCAAATGCAAGATATCTGAGATCTGTTATCGTCATTAGTGGTTCTTTAGACAGATACCATAGACTCATGTTATTTCCATGGTAAACGTAGGCATAGGTCGATGTCTGATTACTGATCAGGAGGACGACATCATCAACAGTGTCCCCATCGATCATGGCAGTATATACAGAATAATCAATCACGGCACCAACCGCTGTAGAAACATTCACAGAGTCAAGTAGTTCTCCAGTTATGGCATGCTTGTCGACCTTGACAAAATCTAATGGATCATTCCATGATGCAGTGTATAGTACATTTTCCCCAGTTGAAGTATTGCCCATATCAAATACATGTGAGGAGGATCCAAGGGTTGTATCTGGTTTCTCAAACTCCCATGCAGTGTTTCCAATTATCTCGAATGTATTTGGTGATGTTGGTGTTCCATTGAAAGCCTCATTCCTATACGAGTCGACAAAATGAACATAGTACTCGTAATGTCCAGGTTCGACTCCCATCACAAACGCGAAATACTTCACTCCTGCTGAGTTTGCCTGCATATCCTGCTGAATTGTATAAGCACTCGTACCTGCTTTTCTAACGTAGACTCTAGCGCTTTCCATAGTAGATTCTTCGAAGATTCCATACTCTAAGATGAAGTAATCATCAAGGGCTGTTGGATGGAGGGGTGT
>JAEOST010000238.1 GCA_016840245.1 Candidatus Thorarchaeota archaeon | reverse complement strand
TGCTACAATGATTTCCTTTAGTCCGTCATTGTCCAGATCACAATCTGCAACTAAATGTTCAGCATGATCCCATATCCTACGGTTGAAATCACCAGATATTCCTTCCAACTCTTCGTAAGCATATGGACTGATATCAGTGGTTTCGGAATGGTTCAAGTCGAATGATCTGAACATTCGTTTGTAGGTGTTGTTGATCAAGTGCTCAAATGCATAGACATTGTTATCATAGTCACCAATGATAATCTCATTATTCCCATCATTGTCTGTGTCTGCTGAAGTTATCGATAAGGTCCACTCATTCAGATCAGCATCGGTGTTCCAGTCTTCCATCACATGATATCCAAGATTATAGAATTGCGTTGCAGACCCTTCCATCAAATTCAGGTTGAGTCTTGCTACACGAGGATAGCTAGCAACAACATACGAATCAGCACTTCCCCAAACGGGTTCCATAAACCAGAGTTTGTTCTGAATTGTGTTATATCCGTACATGTAATATTCCGGTTTCTCGAGTCCATAAAGTTCCATGAAGTTCTCAAGATAGAGTCCATCAAAATACGAACCGTAGTCCTGCACCATTCGGATATCGGTGATATTCAGAAGTTTGAGATTTGTATACTCTCCAGGATTGGACATGATCTTCTTGTGCTCGACCCAGATTGGTTCTTCAGCTGTACCATCATTGATGAATACAGTCGATCCATTCTTGCTGTCGTAACTCAAGACTAAATCTAAGTCGCCGTCACCATCAATATCCCAGAAATCGGGTTGACCCCATATTGCACTAGTTTCAATGTTGTTGATGGCATCGAAGTATCCTGGAATGAGAGTGAAGTTCAGATGCCCAGTTGCACCTTCTCCATACTTCAGATTCTCAGCCATGTACACGTATCCATTGCAAACTACAAAGTCTTGGTCTCCGTCATTATCATAGTCTGCGAATGAAACCTTGGGTGTAGTCTTTGCCAAGTTGATCTGTGCTGTCAATTGCCCATCAACATCCATCTCCAAAAGTTCTACTTTCGTTGAGAATGGATCCATGTAATCCCATCTGTAGTAGAATACAAGATGAGCTCTATAGAGTTGGCTTATTGCATCAATTGGCATATCATAATTGATTCCGCCAACAACAAGCATCGGCATCGGAAGTAGAGGGTTACTATAGTACTCATCTGAAATATATGCCAGTTCAGATGAAACGCTGTCAAAGCCCCAAGCGTAGTCTTGAAAATCAATGTTTACTGGACCTAGTATGTTAGTAGTAGTCAGAGTGTCCTCATTACCGTAAATGTCATGTGCGACAATCTTGGGCACTCCACCGCCTTCAGGATACTGTGATAAGAACATGTTGAATATCTGTTCGGTATAAGGATCAATTACTCCTTCACACCATTGATTTGCAACATATCCAGTATCAGGAATGAAATCTACTGCACTCCATAAATTCCATGCAGGGATATCACTGTCAGTATTTACCTCTACTAAATCCCAGATACCTGCGCCAAAAGTGTACCATTCGTCGTCGCCAGATTCCCAGAACATGTCATACACATCAGTGCTGCCATTGTACTTAATCCCAATCAGTTCACCAATGACGGTTCCGACAAGAATCTTGTTCTGTTCCGTACCACCATTATACCATACAGATCCATCTTCCTTTAGTTGACCAATAGTCACTGATAATGCATCAGTAATCAGGTTGTACACTTGTTGCAGTTCAAGTGAATTGATTGTATGAGTTCCTCCATTGTATACTGATATCTTAGCATACCTGAAGTAATCCCACTTTCTCCTTCCCAGTGCATCATCTACATCGATCTTGAGATAGAATCCAGAATAGACGAAGTTGTCAGGTGAAACCTGCTCGAAGTCTTTGCCATCCTGTGATACGCTGAAATTGAAAGTATCACTAATGTCAGCTCCTGTCATAAACAGGTATGGAAACTTGATCCAAACATCCGGGTCAGAGTTCGCACTTCCAGTTCCTTCTTCATCGAGTCCGAAGTCGACAATAGCTGTTGCATTGTCAATATTATTCGGACTAGCATCAAAAGTCGAGAAGTTCCCATCGGGAGTGTAAGCCATTCCTGTATTAAACGGATAGACACTTGCATTCGGTGTGAAGTATGCACCACCCCACGTGTACTCAATAGGTTCAGGAACGTTTATCGATCCATTCCAAGGATCATGATAGGTGACATTCCAAGCCTCAGTCACTCGGTCTACATAGGTATCGAGACCCCAGTAACCAAAAGTCTCCCAAGCTTTGAAATCCTTGTAGACCTTTTGGTAAGCGAATGTCTTTCTACTTGGATCCCAGTC
>JAEOST010000024.1 GCA_016840245.1 Candidatus Thorarchaeota archaeon | reverse complement strand
TCTGCATCCAGAGAGTGAAGTTCATCCACGACTGCGCTTGAATCGGGTTTCAGATGATTCACGCGGACATAGTAGTTACGAGACCGGTTATTCTCCTCCATGAGAGAGATAACATCAGAGTACGCCATGTTTTTGAGAAGTGTCTGTACCATGAAGGTAGGATGAGAGAATTGGACACTAATCTGATTGAATTGAGAAAGTTTCTCAATATCTCGATCCAAATCAACCTTCATACTACCAACGAATATCTTCTGAAGATTAGGTTTTGTCAGATAATCTACTTCAATTGACGAAATTGAAGATTCAAGCCATCGAGTCTCATATATAGCAAGTCGTAGGGTGTTTCGATCATTCAGAGACAAGCCCTTAGGATTACGGGTGCTTCGTGCAATGATGAAGTCAATGGTATTTCGATAACGAATAACTCCAAGAGCAAGAAGGTAGAGGCTAGATCTAGTTGCAGATGTTAGATTATTCTTAGAATCAATTTCCCGGAGGATGCCTCTCATTGTGGTTGAATTTGTTTCATATCGACTCAATGCATCCAATACAGCTAATCGACTTTCCCTTGTAATTGATTCTGACATCGTGCTTCTCCGCAAATAATTATCGAATATATTTCCTAAATGAAGTCTTTCATATAACCTCTGTATTTGGTCCCGTATGGACATACTTCATTCGAGACAGCATTGTTGTAAAGTACTTGCCACCGATGATTCCGGAGTCCTTGAAACCACCAAGATGAGGCATATAGGGATCATAGTAGACATGATCATCACTCATCCCCACTCCAGCTGCTTGTATCTCCTTCGTCCACTTCTGTCGAACCTGAATATCTTTAGTAAAGATGGAGGATCTTAACCCAAAGCGAGAACTGTTTGCAATCTTCAAAGCTGAATCGACACTCTTCACAGACATTACAGGAAGAGATGGTGCGAATACTTCTTCTTGCATCAACCGCATATCAGTGGTCACATCCGTCACTACTGTAGGTTTGTAAAATAACCCAGCGGAGTCTGGTTCGTCCAGATAGTTGCACCTATACCCACCAGTTTCTATCGTAGCACCCTTTGCCAGAGCATCGGTCATCTGATCAACTAACAGATATAATGCAGTTATTCCAACTGGCGGTAATGATACTTCGGGATCGGATGGAAGTCCGACTTTCAATTTATCAGCTTTCTCGACTATTATTTTCACCAAATCATCGTGCAATGTATCTTGGACCAATAGCCGTTTCACGGACATACAGGTCTGACCACTCCCAAGATATCTGCCGTTCACAATCACCTCTGCTGCTCGGTCTAAGTCTACATCACGACCCCATACTAGAAATGAGTCACTTCCTGCAAGTTCAGGAGCCATTTGCTTTCGATGCTTGATTGCATCAGCCCATAGAGTGAATCCACGGTCACTATCACCATACCAAGCAATAGCACCAACACGTGGGTCCTTCATGAATTGCTGCATCATTCGCTGCCCACCCCCAGTGAGAACCTGAAGAATTGATGACGGCAGTCCCAATTCAAGAAATTTCTCTAGAAATACTTGAGTAAGGAATATTGTGGAAAGGGGAACTTTGTTTGGTGGTTTTAGAATAGAAGAGTTACCTGCAAGGATTGAAGAAGTGATACTGAAAATTCCGAGAGCAATTGGAGCGTTATACGGAGGAAAGAGAGCTGTAACGCCATATGGCTCTCGAAACCTGTAATTCTTGCCACCGTCCAATCCGGGTTTCTCGATGACATCTAGAAGGCTACCCCATTGATCAACCGAAGTACGATAGTCTTGCCATGCCTTTAGATTCCATGCCCATCGCAATGTACGAATTGGCATTCCTTCCTTTACAGAGATAGAGCTCAAGTCATCCCAGCGCTTTCTAAAGGCCTGACCTGCTTCGAACATTGCATCTGTGCGTTCATCAAGTGTAAGCCCCATGTTAGGTACACGCAGTGGATTGAAGAGTTTCAAGTGGTCACGGGTGCCAGCGGCTATTGCTCTTTCAATGTCGGAATCACGAGAAACTGCAACCTTTGCATAAACAACATTGTCAAGTTCGTCTTTCGAATACTTTGGAACACCATGATGTTTTCGATAATCCTTGAGATATCTCATTTCAGGTGAATTCGAGGAGATTAATCCTGACATATGTGAGAACACAAATCGTTGAGTTCTTGATGCATTACTCATCTGAAGAGCTAACGCCAAACCAGGATCAGCAATCACCTTGTTCATGTCAGGAAATATCGTATGCTGTCCAGTATCGACCTCTTCTCCATCGACAATTATTGGAAAGAATTCCATGTTAAGGCCTCACAGAGTCGGCAATGCAGCCTTTTGATAGTACTAATAGCCTTTCGGATACAGCCTACAGGTTACGTAGTTGTACTGCAGGGTCAGTCATGTTTGCCAGTCGAGCTGGAATGATGCTACTAAGAACCATCAGGAGTGTCTGTAAACCAACTATTACACCAAGAGTTGTTACCGGAACAACTATTGAGTGTGAGAGTATTGCGCTGTAGGGTGAAAGGCTGAATGTCATCTGACCCAAGAATGAACCAAAACCAATCCCTAACAACACACTGAGAATGACAACAGCAAGAACTACTGCCACAAATTCGCCAATGACCAAGGTAGTAATTTGCCTCTTAGTGGAACCAACTGCTCGGAGAATGGCATATTCCGTCTTTCTAGAATTAACGGATGAACTGAGCATAGTTAGTACTGCAAAGATACTCATTCCAACAGATATCAAAAATGTGATAGATAGCAAACCTGCAAGACCAGTCAGATACAAGCGAGTACTCAGGCCAGTCCAAAGGTAGTTTCTTGTGAGGGGAGACCTTACGTTCGTATCAGGATGTTGAGATAGTGCTCTTACTGTGTTTGTTACATTTGAGTAATCGAGGATACTTACTAGGAATAAATCAACACGTGAACGTCTATTGGACTCCATCATATAATCAAGATTCACTAATGCAAAACCATCATCAAGGATTTGTGTTTCAAGATTACTTGCCAATGTATTACTAGGCTGATTATCAGTAGATGCAAAACCAAATCCGGGTAAGTGACGCATAATTCCAATTATTGTGAATGTGGCAAATGCATCGATGGTATCACCTATACTCTTGTTCCAAATCCTAGCATGATACTCACTGATTACTATTCCATCTCTCTGTTGCTCTAAAGCCGTTAATACCTGATCAGAAGAACCTGTCACAAAGCTTTCACTGCTGAATCGTCCTATTCTGGAGTAGGTGAGTGCTTCCACTCCAAGAATGTGAATTTGTTCAGTACCAATGATTGCAGTTTGATCCATTACTGGTGTGATTTCATGAATCCCTGCAGTCTGAAAATAGGTCCGGTTCCTAAAGACAGATACTCGATCCACTTCAACTCTGATATCAGCACCAAATGCGTATTCCATCTCGTTCTCTAGGTTTGAGCTGAAGCTGCTATACTGTACAAAGAGCATTGTAGATGAAGTGAGGATCAAAGTGAGTAGAATTAGAAACGGTAGATGCTGCCCCTTTCGTTTCCGGAGGCTTTTTGCCAGATAAAGACTCTTCTCTCCTAGAACATATCCAGATCCATCAGCGATACCACCTACGGCGCTTCGAGCAAGTTTAGTCCCAAAGTAGGATGCAACATAAAGAACAAGAGTAGAGAGTAAGATTGCACCAACAGTAGCAGCAGTAGTGGGAGGAAGTACAAATGGTACTATAACAAGGTACACTATTGCGAATGCTAAGCCACCAACAAGTCGCCAGATGTTGGTTTCATCTGAGATATCACTACTTGCCTCTTCCAAAGGACGGCCAACTTCAGTGACATCAACAAGTCTTGCCACATGAATCATGTATGTCATAGGCAAGCACAATGAGATTCCAGTTGCAAGAAATATTCCCATCGAGGGCATAACGAGATTGTCTGTGAACAAGAAGAACAAAGACTCATCAAAGGTCAATAATCCTGTACTGGCTCCAATAAATGCTGAGAAGGGAACAGAAACCAATATCCCCAAGAAAAGTGATGTCACACTGAGAATAACTGATTCCCACATATAGCTTGAAAGAATTTGATTGTAAGATGCTCCTTTGGAGCGTAATAGAGACATCTCTCCTTTACGTCTACTCACAGATGACTCTGATGCATTGACTGCGAGAAAAATAGCAATCAATAATGTAGGGAGCCCAAGGGCTATAATGAGTCGGCTATTAAGATAGACAGTCACATGGTTCTCAAACCGTGCAATCTCTTGGTTTCCCCAAACCCGTATTGTTTGATCTTCACCAAGACGTGCTATCAGAGATCGCAAGTTTTCCCCAGCCACGTCTTCACCAGAGGCTATTAGTCCATCAGCATCTGCTTGAACGAGTGACGCTGTTGGAAAGAAACTCCGACTATCAATCTCTGCAGTCACCTCATCAGGGACTCGATCCTGATGTATCCAGATTGAATCATAAAGCCCATAGAAAGTATATCGGTTATACTCATCAAACATTAACCGCTCAAAACCGTGGAATGCGTCACCAAGGAGTGTGGGAGCCACCACAAGTCGCGATATACCTACGATTGTCAGATTCATTATCGAGGACCGTCTATCTCCAAAGAGATCAGGATGGGTTCCTCGAACTCCCAGAACAAGATCGATGTTTA
>JAEOST010000237.1 GCA_016840245.1 Candidatus Thorarchaeota archaeon | reverse complement strand
CGCAGGTGCAGCAGCTATATTGATGCAGGCATTTGATAGAGCAACTCCAATCGTCTTGTCAAACACTCTCAGAGATACAGCAATTCCACTTCCTTTCGGAGTGAACGATGCAGGAGCTGGCTTGGTCAGTCTGAGCAGGGCCTTTGGATATCTAAGCACACTACAGAATCCTATCGAAACCCACAATCGTACACCAGGGCTTCCTCTATTATCATTCGGGTTCCTCAGCGCCACGGGAATGAATGCTGATACAACCTTGATGATGAGTAGTTATGGTACCACACTCATAGCGATGGACACACGGCCTGGAAGTGATATGGGAATACACTTCCTGATGGGCACGCTATCGCTTCGTTGGAACAATATGGACCCAACTAATCTAATGATGTTCGATGTTAAACGAGAGTTACATCAGGTGTCAGCAGCTTCATCTCCAGATTACTACAATAGGTACATAGGAATTCTGTCATACGAGGATGAGGTCTTTGTTACGTTATGTGTCGAGTCGTATAATCTGACAGAATACTCAGAACAGCCCCTAACTGCATTCAGAATAACTCCGTATATCTTAAACCTAGGACTAGATCCTATAGCCAATGTCAGTCTCTTTCTATCATACTCACTAGACCTGTTTCTAGATGATATTGACGACCATGGAAAGTATGACCTAGAGAATCAACAGCTGTTCGCATATGGACAGGCCGAGAACTATGACAGATTCTATATTGGACTAAACTCTAGTATCCCTCTTGATGCATTCGAAGTTGGAAATTCATCCACTATATCGTCCCATATCTCAGATGACAACCTCACTGAATCTACAACCTATGATGGTGACGTAGGCATTGGTATGAAGTGGGACTTTGACGTTGTTGATTCCTATGAACTGGTCAATGTTACCATTGCCATGGGTTTTGGTGAGAATCGAACAGTGTTGGACAAGTCTATCGAAGCTATGTGGATTCTAGAACCAGGTGAGTCCTATGTGGCCCAGGGTGACTTGATTGTGGTTGAAGCGGATATCCCGAGAAATGCACTTCAAGGGGAAACCTATCAATCTCGAGCAGTCATCATGAATATTGGTGAAACGCCTTCAAATGTCACTGCTGGATTGTTGGTCAGCAAGAGTCTTGAGGACCAGGACAAGATGTTTCTCAACCTCTTCCAAGTGGAGGAACTAGACCCATTTGAAGCAAAGATCTTGGTAGCGGAATGGCGTCCAGAGGAGGAAGGTATCCACACTGCAATCTGGATCTGCACTTATGCCCTTGGCGACATATTGGGGCTGTTATTGCAACTCACTTCAGATATCATGACTACAATCTATCGGATACTTGACGACTTCCTGTTGAGAGATGTCTTTGTCATAACACCTATCGAGTCAACGTCGGTCTTTCCAAAAATTCTCCCTGCAGCCCCATTCTTCATGGACTTTCCAGCTGATTTTGGGATTTTTACTTTCTCACTATCGACTACAGTACCTCTTGGAAACCTCACCATCTCGAAGCATGGAAACGTCACTGACTGGGGTAATATGACGCTCACGCAGAGCGACAATGTAGAGGGATTCTATAACTTCTCACTCTTTCTTATGGTTCCACCTATTGGCATAGATGGTTATCACCGGTGTGACTATGTGATTCATACGGAACAGGGATGGTCAACAAATATCACACTCGAAAAGACCATCAGGTATCCGCGAGCCATGATGTTCTTAGACACATCGCATGGCGGGGGATTAGGTGGCCTCGGAGATTTTGGCGGTGGTCTAGGGGGTGGTCTGGACCTAGGAATAGACACGGGTAATTCGAGTGGAGGTTTCTTACCAGCTCAAGATGACTCATCATCTACTAGCCTTGGGGGATTCGATATTGGAGACCTCGGAAGTCTGTTCGACTCGCTTAGAATGACTACACTGTCTGGTCTCTCTGAGATGAAACGGATAATGGGCGAGCAAGGACTGGATCTAGTGGAAGGTATCGGCATGGCATTAGATGAGAACCTGCTTATACAGTTCTCAATGGTATTCATTATGAGTCCTACAAAGGAATTCAACAGTACCGAGATCAGTACATTGACCAATTACACGAGAGATGGCGGACGATTAGTCATCTTTGGAGACTACGAGGATAGAGCCAATCTGACTGGGTTGAATCCGCTTCTTGCTGAATATGGATATAGAATGGAAGGAAAACATACTGAAGAAAATACCACTGAGATCGTCATGGGTAATCTACTTGCTCACGGTCTCGAGAGCGTTTGGCTTGGTGGAGGGACGTATATTGTCAACAACCACTCATTGGCAGCTGTGACCCTAAATGGAAATCCTGTGGTACTACTTGATGACTCGGAACCCGAGCTGGTTCTGTTTGGATCATCGAGGATATTCATGAATGATAAACTACTCGAATGCAACAACTCAATATTATTTGATAACCTTAACCAGTGGTTGTTGAGTCATACTCTAGCTGGAGTAGCATCACTTGCTGAAAACACAACTCAATATCCAGTTGGAAGAAGTGTATACCTTAACCTTGATGTCACAGACTACTATGGCAATCCTGTTGATGATCTCACCGTATTCATTGTCTTTGAGCTTCCAAATGGCTCACAGGCGGGCTTTATCGCAGGATTTGTTGAGAACGGTCTATACTCATCACAGTTCATTCCATCTTACTACAAGAGTGCTGGACGTGTAAATGGCATCTTCATTATCTTCTCACAGGAGTATGCGAACACCTATGCCAGTGTGAGTTTCTATCTCTACGACGTGGTAATCCCACCTCCAACAAATGGACCACAACCATTCCTTACAATGTTCCAAATTGCATTCCTCTCAAGTATTGGTATATTTGGAGCACTTGTTGTTGGTGTGGTATGGAACAAGAGAAGACGTAGTAAGAGGATGCGTATTCCTGAGATTGACACACAACTAATGTTCGAAATTGACAATACGCTAAACACGCTCGTTGCTATCTTTACTCAGATAGAGGAATTGATTGCTCGGGAGGATATTGATAGAGTTCAGAAGGTTGAAGCGCTCAGGGCCATGATGACGACTCTCGATATGGCAAAGAGTAAGTTCCGCAAGGTTAGCGGAAAGATAGGAGGGGTGTGAGATGAGCCCCAGACTCGAACGAGAGATCGACATCATCGACCTCAAGGTGGCCTTTGGTAGCTTCTATGCGCTCAAGGGAGTGTCATTCTACGCCAGCAAGAGGGAGTTTCTTGGTATCATTGGAGCATCAGGTGCAGGTAAGACCACGGTTCTCCGAGTACTCACCGGACAAATCAAACCAACAGAGGGACAGGCATTTGTTGGAGGTCATGATGTCACTAAGAGGGGCGACCTCATTAGTCTACTAGTAGGCTATGTACCGCAACTGGAACATCTGAGTCTTTACTATGATTTCTCTGCTCTGCAGAATGCTCAGTTCTTTGGTCGTATGTTTGGTCTGCGACCCAAGATCATTGAAGAACGTGCTCGAAGTATTCTGACAATCCTAGGGTTTGATGAAGACCTCAAGACCAAACGGATCTCTAGACTATCAGGTGGAGAGAGAAAACGTGTTTCGATATGTCTAGGAATGATACATGATCCGGTTATGTTACTACTTGACGAGCCAACAACGGGTCTTGATGCGCACCTTAGACACGAGACCCTGAACTATTTGAAAGAGCTCAACTATGAGCTTGGAACCTCTATGGTAATCATCAGCCATGACCTTGAGATTGTTGACTATTGTACACGCGTATGTCTACTAGAGGATGGGTTAGTGAGTCAGTTTGGTGCTCCGGTAGACCTCATATCAACCCTACCAGGAAAGGGTGAGGCAATCCAAGTAATCCTACCCAACCTCTCTGCTCCACTACTTGACAATGTTGGAGCAATAGAGGGAGTGACGTACATGGCCAAAGCAGGTCGAAACACAATGAAGCTCTTCATAGACGACCCTGCTGACAATATGGTACGTGTCATCCGAGAACTGAATGAACGGAAGATTCCCTTTGAGGAGGTCAGCTTAGTAGAGGCAGACTTCTTCGACTATTTCCAAGTGAAGCCTTGGAAGCAAAAACAATTCAAAGAAATTGCGACCGAATTGAAAGAGACCAAAGCGGCATTAGAAGGAGGCTAAAAAAAGAATGAAATCACGCCATATACTGTTGATTGTGTTCATTGCATTTGCTCTTGCTAGTATGCAGAGTATTGTGACCACACCGGACTATGGGCAGGTCAACCTGTATGATTCAGGTAATGCCATTGCCGAGATTGCTGCCTTCGATATTGCTGAGGCATGGACCAACACCACTGGCAACCAGATTGTGGATATTGTGACCCTCAATGCGGATGGGGACAATGAGATCGAAGTAGCTGTGATAACTGAGAATGGTACACTGTTCCTCTTCGACCACAATACCGCACTCATCTGGAGTATGGATATTGGAGCAACACCATTCGACCTGGAAGTGTTCGATAGTCCCGCTGATGAGGGATTCCATATCGGAACAGTTGATGGTCTCTTGGCCATCTCAGCAGACCAGACTGTGTTGACCAATGTGTCGCTACCTGATGATGTTAGAACTGTAACCACTGGTGAGCTCACAGGGGACACTGATCCAGAAATTATAGTAGGTTGCGAAGATGGTCTAGCATATGCCTACACCCATGCAGGTGTTCAACTCTGGAACTATACCGCCGATGGTGCAGTACGCAGTATCCTGGCAAATGATGTCAATCTCGATGCACGTGCTGATGTCCTGATTGGCTCAGTTGGAGGCGAGTTCACACTCTTCGATGGACTATCAAGTAGCGTTTCATTCTCCATGTCAACATCATATCCTGTATTGGCAGTGACCTCAAATTATGTCATACCTGGAGGTAACCCATCCATTCTCTTTGGTAACGAAAACGGTGATGTCTATGTATTCGAGTTTGATGGTACATCAGGATTCAATATCACACTGGAGAGTGCAATCACTGGGCTCTTGGCTGATGATATCATCACTGGTGCTCTGCATGAACTCGTTGTTGGTACAGATGCTGGAGACCTGCGTTGGTTCAACAGTACCGGGCACTCCCTCCGTAACAGGACCCTGAATGCTGCAGTGAACGGACTCACAGTAGCCAATATTGGAGGTCTCTTAGACCTGCAGGTGATTGCAGGGAGCACCAATACAGTAAGTGTGTTCAATGCCACAGGCTACCTTGTCACTGAGATCAACGTTCCCCAATACTCCGGGGACCTTGCCACTGGCGACCGCGATGATAACGGAAATGACGAGTTCATAGTGGGTAATAACTTAGGTCAGGTCATAACTTACGGTTACGATCAGGATGGTGACGCACTTGCAGACGCACGAGAAACCCTCATTGAAGGTACCTATCCCAATGACGCTGATTCTGACAATGATAATCTCGATGATGGACAGGAAGTGCTCGAGTATAATACCGACCCACTATCGCCAGATTCAGACTCAGACAAGCTCTCTGACTTTGCTGAGGTCATCACTCACGACACGGATCCCAATGATGAGGATTCAGATGATGACGAGCTGACAGATTACCAAGAGATCTATATCGGCACCAACCCCAATTTCGCAGACTCTGACTTTGACCAGCTCACAGACTACGAAGAGAATAACATAACCCTCACAGACCCACTTGAGGTAGACACCAACGACAACGACATCAATGATGCTCAGGACGACAACGATGGCGACGGACTCACCAACCTTGAGGAGGTCCGCACAACCGACACTGACCCCAATGACGTTGACTCAGACAATGACGGTATCTCTGACTATTACGACGATGAGGACAGCGATGACTTAGCCAACTGGAAAGAGATTGAGGTCGGTAGTGATGTCCACGACCCTGATAGCGATGATGATTTCCTACTTGACGGGGAAGAGGTCAAGATTTGGAAGACCTCACCCACTGACGATGACACTGACAACGACAACCTCCTAGACTACGAGGAGGTTATGATCGTAGGTTCCAATCCTCGGGAGGCAGACTCAGATGAGGATGGTCTTGATGACTATGAGGAGTATGTGACTTACGGTACAAATGTGACTGCCAAGGACACCGACCACGATGGTCTTGATGACTTTGAGGAGATCAACACCTACAGCACCAATGCCACGAACTGGGACACAGACTCAGACCTCATTAGTGATGGCGACGAAGTGGACATCTGGGACACTGATCCAAACTCGGCTGATACAGACCTAGATGGGCTCAACGACTACGAAGAGTGGTTCACCTATGGAACGAATGCCACTCTGACTGATACTGACGAAGATGGCATAGATGATGGACTTGAGGTCCTAACCTACGGTACAAATGCCAATTCTACAGATACAGACGAAGATGGTATCTTCGACAATGACGAAATAGACCTTCTGCCAACCTTCGACCCAACTAATCCCTACACATTTGACCCAACCAACACAACCAATGACTACGACTATGACTGGGACGGTGACTTTCTCACCAATGGAGAGGAGATTTACCTCACCCGTACTGATCCACTTGATGATGACTCTGATGGCGACCTCATCAACGACAATGATGAGGACTCGGACCTTGACGGCCTCTCGAACTTCTTTGAACTTCGAACTTCTCTCACGCTACCGCGAGACCCCGACTCTGACGATGACAATGTGAAGGACGGGGATGAGTGGCTCATTCTAGGAACGAATCCAAATGACGAGGATTCGGATGATGATGACATAAGTGACTACGACGAGGACCAAGACGGCGACAACCTTTCCAATGGTATAGAACTCTACGTCACAGAAACCGACCCCACCAATGCGTACAGCCAACATGCATCAATACGTGATGATGACTATGACAGTGACAACGACGGTCTTCCCAACTGGTTCGAGGTGGACATGACTGGAACAGACCCACTCTATAATGATTCAAACGATGATGGTACACTCGATGGGGAAGAGGACCCTGATAATGACGGCCTGACCAACGATGAGGAGATTAACTGGGACGAGGATACTGAAGAATGGGTCTACACTGACCCTCTCAACGCAGACACCGACTCAGATGGTCTAAATGACGGTGAAGAGGTAAATGACATCGGGACTGACCCAAATGACGACGATTCCGATGATGACGGTATCTTGGATGGTGATGACGATCAGGACAACGACGGTCTCTCAAACAGTGATGAGATACGCATCTATAATTCAGATCCCATGGATTGGGACTCGGATGATGACATGATTCGCGATGGTCTGGAGGTCCAGATGGGTCTGAATGCAACCAATGTAGACTCTGACGGGGATGGACTCTACGATGGTTGGCATGATGTAATAGCCAATGGTGTATGGGACCCATCAGAGTTTGGTGAGGACCTGGATGCTGACGGAGTAATCGACATTGGTGAAACGGATCCGAACGATAAGGATTCAGACGATGATGGACTTGAAGATGGTGAAGAGGTAATCACCTATGGAACTGACCCTCTAGAATTGGACACCGATGAGGATGGACTCAGCGACGGAGATGAGGTCAATGAGTATGGGACCAATCCACTTGTGAAAGATAGTGATGGAGACAATCTGGACGATTACACAGAGGTTGAGATTACTGAAACTGACCCCAACAATCCCGAAACCAATCCTGGTACAAATGACGACAACTTCGACTCCGATGGCGATGGTCTTGAGAACGGTGAGGAGAATGATATCTACGAACCCTCACCCGGTGACATGGACACTGATAACGATGGCCTCAGCGATGGTTTCGAGGTCTTTGGATTCACAGTCACTTGGATAGACGCATCTGGACTGGACAGCGCCATGGTCTACCCTGACCCATTGGAGATTGACTCTGACGGAGATGGACTGACCGACTTTGAGGAGTGGGAGGAGGGTACAGACCCAACTCGTAGAGACACTGACAGGGACGGTCTCTACGATGATGTGGAGATAAACGAGCTCAACCTGAATGCAAGCAGATACAGTACCTTCATGAATGGCACCTCAGACTACAACTTGGATGGTGACATAGACGGTCTCTCAAATGGTCTGGAGATATACGGTTACGGTTCAGACCCCATGGTCAATGATACTGACTCTGATGGATTATTAGATGGTTTAGAGGTCTACACATGCGGTTCCAGCCCCACTGACATGGACACAGACAACGATGGTATAGACGACTACGATGAGTACTGGGTCTACCATACAGACCCAACAGGCACGGATAGTGACCATGACGATTTATCTGACTACTACGAGGTCTACACATCCCTGACATCACCAACAAATTGGGACACAGACGGTGACCTCTTGAGTGATGGTGATGAAGTCAACACACACAACACAGACCCCACAAAGGCAGATACCGATTCTGACATGATTGATGACAGAGAGGAATTAGATATTGGGACAGATCCACTTCTCAATGATACAGATGCAGATGGGCTTGATGACTACTTCGAGGTCTATATCTTCGGAACAAATGCCACGTTAGCTGATACCGACAATGATGGTTTGAATGACAAGGAGGAGTACGAAGAGGGTACAGACCCTGAGAATCCTGATAGCGACTTCGACAACCTCAGTGATGGTGATGAGGTGAACATCTACGAGACCTCACCAATCGACGAGGACACTGATGATGACCAGCTTGCTGACAATGATGAGCTGGGTAACAGTCACACAGACCCGACTCTCTGGGACACTGATGGAGATGGCATACCAGACAATCTTGATGACGAGGATGGAGACGGAATAGACAACTTCAACGAGATCTATCGCTATCAGACCAACTGTACTCTTGTTGATACAGACGGGGACATGCTCTCGGACGGACTTGAGATTCTGGTCTACGATACTGATCCTAATGAGATTGATACAGATGAGGACACTATCAGTGATTGGGATGAGATATTCTACTACTTCGGAGACCCCAATGAGCGAGACTCAGACGGAGATGGCCTAGACGACGGCGAAGAGGCCTTTACGTGGCATACCGCGTTGAACAATACAGACACGGACGACGATGATATCACTGACTATGACGAGATCAAGGTCTATGAAACAGATGCACTGGATTCAGATTCTGATGATGACGGGCTTGACGATGGAGAAGAGATAGATTTCTACAAAACTAATCCACTGAAGGAAGACTCGGATGAAGACGGCCTTCTTGATGGACAGGAGATAGATTTGGGTACACTTCCTCTGGAGGAGGACAGTGACGGAGATGGGCTGACTGACTACCATGAGGTCAACATCACCATGTCCGTGGCCAATCCACGGCTCTACAGCACACAGGGTAATGGTATATCAGACGCTGACTGGGACATAGACAATGACACATTGACCAACGAGCATGAGATACTGCTCACACTCACAGATCCCCTAGTGGATGATAGTGATGGTGATGGTACACTAGACGGTGCAGACGACGAGGACAGAGACCTCCTGACCAACTGGGAGGAGTGTGTGCTCACGAAAACCGACCCAAGGGACAAGGACTCTGATGATGACGGGACCACTGACCTCAATGACGACGAGGATGGCGATGGACTGACAAACGATGAAGAGGTTCACGAAACTGAGATCAATCCGTACATCACAGACCCACTGAAGCGAGACACTGACGACGATGACGTAAACGACTATGATGAGGTTGTAGAGTACAACACGAACCCTCTCATGAGCGATACTGACATGGACGGACTTGATGATGGCCGCGAGATAAACGACTACGAGTCAGATCCACTGACCAATCACACTGATACGGACGGTCTTACTGACTGGGAGGAAGTGGAGATCACAGACACCGATCCCACAACCAACACGACCCATGGTAACATCTCTGATGATGACTGGGACTCTGATGGTGATGGTCTGGGTAATCTGGAAGAGCTGAGGGTCTACGGCACTATGGCCAATGACCGGGATAGCGACGATGATAACCTTGAGGATGGTGAAGAAATAGCAGCGGGATCAGACCCACTCAACCCAGATTCGGACTCTGATATGTTATTGGATGGTTTAGAAGTTCATGTGTACGGTACATCACCAAT
>JAEOST010000236.1 GCA_016840245.1 Candidatus Thorarchaeota archaeon | reverse complement strand
TGATTCTAATTGTAATTGCTGCAGGTGTGATTCTGATCTTTATCATCATAGTCATCAAGAAGAGAAAGAAGTAGATTCTTCCAACACGGGACACTCACTTATAGTGGGTGCTCCCCCTTTTCTATTTGTTTGTAAATCTCTATTACATGCAATCCGTTACTCGGAAAACATGAGAGTCGTACTTAATGCACACCTTACAGTATACTGAACCCTCAGAATAAGCAGGTGTCATAAGATGACGAATTCTATAGAAGTGGTAGACGTTACTTCCGAGGATGCAGAGATTCTCGCTGACATCTCAAAGAGAGCATTTGAGACCGATGTTGATGTAGGATCATCTGTCAAGGGAGGTCCAATGGGTTATGACTCAGTAGCTGAGCATAGGCGGCATGCTGAGAGTAATTGGCTGGATTACATGAAAGTTCTCCACGATGAGAAGATTGTGGGAGGAATGAGAGTATTCCAGATGAGCAAGGGTCACTACGAAATCATGGGTGTCTTCATCGATCCGGACTATCACAGAAAAGGTATCGGTAAGAAGTCATTCGAGATTATTCTCAACATGTATCCGGATGCGAAGCAATGGACTCTTGATACTCCAGAGTGGAACATTAGGACCAAGAATTTCTATGAGAAACTTGGATTTGTTCAGTATGGCGTACTGCGCTGGGAATCTGCCTTCGAGCTTCGAGCCTACAAGCTACTCGTAGATCCCGATTTCAAAGCCGAATTGATTCCAATTGGTGATCTAGTTGACGGAATGAAACGGGTTGTAGTGGAAGGAATCGTAGACAGCGTCCCACCCTCCCGAGAGGTAGTTTCAAGGAAGGATGGTAAGACCCATCAAGTGGCAGATGTTGTCTTGTCTGATGAAACTGGATCTGTGAAGCTTGTTCTTTGGAATGATTTGATCAGGCAGGTCAAACAAGGTGAGCGAGTTCTGATTGAACCCGGTTATACAAGCTCATTCCAAGATGAGGTGCAACTTAATCTGAGTAGATTCGGTAGGATTGTAATTCTCTTTTAACAAAAAGGTGGACTTTCAAGAAGACAACATGACAGTTGTTTCTTCTAACTATAGTCCAAAGTAATTACTACATTGCCCTTCTTGCGACCTGTGTCAACATACTTGTGGGCTTCAACCATTTCTTCAAACAGAAAGGTCTTGTCTATTACTGGCTTTATCTCATCTGCTTCAATAAGTTCTCTGAGGAAGACTAGATTCTCAGCATTTTCCTTTGTTGAAGAACTAACGGAAAGAAATACTCCTGTTTCCTTGAGTGACCCTTTACTCTGTGAGGATGATATCTTCCTTACTGCATCAAAGATGACATCATAGGTCTCGCCGCTTTGAGTGAAATCTTCCCGTTTGTAGTCAATCATATGATCGGCTCCTAAATCTTTCACCCATTCCAAATTCGATGTGCTGGATACGCCAGTGACTTCAGCTCCCCAATACTTCGCAAGCTGCAGAGCATAAGTTCCAACACTTCCGGATGCCCCATAGATGAGAACCTTCTGACCATTCTGTATGTTTGCCTGCCTTAGAATATCTAATGCAGTATGTCCACCTACAGGAACCGCGGCAGATTCCTCAAAGGTCTGGTTAGAGGGCTTAATTGCTACCATCGCATCTTCAGGCACACAGATGTACTCAGCATATGCACCACCTTTCATTCCAGCGGAAGCAAAGACTTCATCACCTGGCTTGAACAGTGTCACATCAACCCCAACTGCTTCAACCACACCCGCAAATTCGTGGCCCAATATCTTGTTCTTTCCAAGTCCACCCATGAAGAGACCAAATACTAGTCTTACCAGGAATTTCATTCTTCGGAGCATTGCGTCACCGAATGTCACTGTTGTAGCATGAATCTTGACTAGAAGCTCGTTAGCTTTTGGAAACGGCTTGTCTACATCTACAAGATGAAGTCCTTCAGGGGGTCCGTATTTGGAAACAACAACTGCTTTCATGATATCCTGCTCCAAGATCACACCGTACAGTCATTGTAAAGCAGTTACTTAAAGACAGTCATGAATTCTTTTCCTTGTTCAGTGTAATCAACAACACCCATTTGTTTGAGTATCTCTAGGTTATCGTCAACTTCCCATCCCTCAACAAGCTTGCCATTGGCTAGGCGCCAGATGAAGACCATAT
>JAEOST010000235.1 GCA_016840245.1 Candidatus Thorarchaeota archaeon | reverse complement strand
TGAAGAAGGAGTCCTCCAGAGGAATAATCTCAGCGATGCAATTTAGATGAAATCCAAAGAGAGTCTGGGTTTGAGAATCGTGCCAAGCAAAATTCAAAGTAACCCGTGGGTCTCTCTGAATATTGGCATAAGAGACCCCGCCATACATCTCTACAGCTCCTAACCGAAAACGGTCAATCTTGTCATCATCAGCGAATAACTTTCTGAAAATCGAAAATCTTGTTTCCAATGTATCCTCAAATTGTCTACCCTGTAATGATAGCAAATCACCTTCAAGTTCATCAATTTGATCTTCAATAAGATTGTCAATTAGAGTTAATCTCACGGTCTTTGTTGCAGCATTAATGGGAAATGCGATGCTTGAAGGGTTATTCGTACAAAATGCAGGTTTAGTTATACTTGATGCCCATATACGCTGTAGTCCTTCACTCATATCAATCCCAATGTCCGCTTCTCCTGCTAAAGCATTGTACAGTTCATCTGGTATTGCATTCAACGGGAATCTATAGAGTGCTTCCTGAATGTGAAACTGGATGGTTCTAGAATCTCTATCTATGAATCGTACACTGGACACTGACGTCACATCTCTGTCGTAAGAACTTGAAAGAGCCCTCTAATAATACAATCTTGTGTTGATTTAAAGGTCAAAGCCGGCTTTGTCTTGGAGTGTCTTTTCCTTAATCTCACTCACCCAGATCTTGTAACCGCAGATATAATCTTCTTCTCCTATATCGAGATATCTCTTAGCGAATAGCATTCGCATTGCTCGCATATACCTATAGAATGGATGTCCTGCTGGAACTACCTCTATTACACAATTCAATTGATATGCAACAAATTGAGAACGCTGGTTATCATACCAACTAAATCCAAGAGAAACCCTGGGATCAGCGATGATATTGTGATATGTTGTCGTTCCATACATCTCGATGGCGCCTAATCGCAATGGGTCGATTTTTTTCTCATCCGCGTGAAAACGGCGATAGACTTGCATTCCGATTTCGACTCGCTCCTCAAACGACTTACCTTGCATGGAGAGCAAATCACTTTCGAGATCATCGACAGATTGATCCAGCTCACTATCTGTTGGAGTGAGTCTAACAATTTTTGGTGCAACATTTTGCATAAACGGCCATGATGGATTGCTTGTAGATACAAATGGTTTGTGAACAGGAGAGTGAGCATATGCTTGGTATGCTTCCAGACCAGTCTGGCCACTGTCTGCTAGGTCAGCTATCTCTTCATACAAGCGTGTTGGAACTGCATTTAGAGGTAAGAGAACTGCAGCACCCCCTATCTGGAGTTCGATATGCCTACGGTCTCGATCTATGAAGAGTGAATAATCTGGTCCATCATCTTCGGTCATTTCGCTCCATTCCTCAAATCATTTCCAGATAGGAAATTTCGCCAATAAGCGTATTTGGCACAGAAGCTCACCTGACAAAGGCACATAAGTGACCTTGTAATAGAACTCATCTATCATGAATCAGTGAGATTCATATTGCAGTGCTACGTTCGATGATTAGGAGTGCATCAATATTGTACGAAGCCTTTGAGATAGATTCCGATGCCAAACTTGTGGAAACTGAAGAAAGCCCTTCAGTGCTTGAAACAGAGAAGGTTCTCGTATTCGTTGACCATGATTCAAAGACTGTTTACCTCTGGAGAGGCAAGAAAGCAGGTCTCTTCAAGAAACTCATGGGAACACGTGTCATAGCCAAGTTGAGCCACACCTATTCTGATTATAGAATTAGACCCATCGCAGAGGGGCAAGAACCTTCATCCTTCAAGGATTTAATTGGTACAAGAAGGACCTCGTAGGTAGATGCAATTCCACTCTCACACATTGGAGTTACGTATCTTGAGGATAGATAGACGCGCCTATCTTCATTGGATTAGAAACATACGTCGAGGTCTCTCGACCAGAACTGAAATTATTGAGCAGCTCGATGATACTCAATGGAAGGCAGTGTCCGAAATTGCTAAGAATCTCAAGGTCACACCTGAAACAGTTCGTTATCACTTGTACAACATGTACAGAGAAAAGCTCGTTGAGAGAGAACCTGAGGGATCTGGCTGGCGTCTGGGTGAACTCGACCAGGCTCAACTTAGTGATTATATTAAGCCAAAAAGAAAGAGGAAGAGTCGAAAGAAGTAGTCTTCTCTCAACATCTTGCATCTAGCTTGATTTCTTCTTCAGAATGACTATCACAATCACCAATAATACTACACCACCTGCAGCTACGATTATTATGATTAGGACAGTGTTGTCACCGTCGGCAGGTGTTGTCGTAGTAGTAGTTGTAGGTGAAGTTACAGTGCTAGTTGTTCCGGTTGTTGATGT
>JAEOST010000234.1 GCA_016840245.1 Candidatus Thorarchaeota archaeon | reverse complement strand
GTGAAGCACAATCCCAAAGAAGAGAAACAGATCTGGGTATCAGGTCACAGTGATAATGGAATGTACCACCTGTCCATTGCAGATGACGGGCCTGGAATAAGTAATGCCCGAAAGACCATCCTCTTCGAACGCAGAAAAGGTTCTGGAGGGGTAGGTCTTACACTCGTTTCTCAAATGGCTCGCAAATACGGTGGTATAGTTTCTGTACATGACCGTATTGAGGGTAAACCTAGTCTTGGAGCAAAGTTTGTCCTCTCATTACAGATTACAAAATAACTCTCTTACTTATGACATCTGATAGCAAGTTAGGGTACTTTAACCTGCAATTCGAGTCAGTCTTTGATAGAGACCTTGATAGAACTCTCTCTTCGAAATCTTCTCTTTGTTAATTGAGAAGAAGTTGGTGCTGATTCGATAGAGACGTCTTTTGATTTTGTTAAATTCACTGAAACCTTTCTCGCCTACGATTTTAGTGAACATGTCTGCTACCGAATCTGGAAAGTTATCTATGTATTCAAGTCGCTTCAGTTGTATATGGAAGAGAGTGCTTTGTAGAATCTCATCTCTCGTTATTGCATTTACCGCCATTGCATTGTCCCACTCAAGAAAAACACGAATCTGCAAATAAGGGTTATAGTAAACATGTTCGTGGTTAATACGCTCTCAAAAGAAACGGCAAAGTATTTGGGTATGATTATCACCATGCCACTACTCACTAATCATTCGTATTGGAGTAGGAGAAATGAACACTCAACTGACACCAGACATGCTACGTCTTCTTTGTATCATTAACTATTACACATCCGATGATCCGGAGTCCAGTCTTAAGTGGGTAAAGGAACTGCCCATGTTAGCAATTATCTACCAAGGCATTATAGATGGCTTTTTCCCCTCATATGATTACGCACCTTGGAGCGTTCAGATGCTTGATGGTACACGACAATGGCTAAACATAAGTCGTGAGGGTAAGGATGACATTGAAGATTTATTGGAATTACGGATGATATCTGTTCTCCGCTTGAGCACATCTGACTATGGATATGTGACAGCATATCGACTTTCAGAACTCGGTCGTAGTGAAGTTGAGAAACTAGACGCTGACTTCTGCAATACTGTACGAGAACTGATTGATTGTAGTTGCGGCTCATTGAAAGAGGTCATAATCAAGGATCGCAAGTTCTTCTTCCAATGTCAATGTGGGGATGATGTCCCAATCACAATTGATGAAATGGAGGACATATCATACGAGTCGAAGGCATATCTTCCTGGATACTTGAGACTTGGAGACGGACGGTGACTAAAGTGAGTGTAACTGACGAGATACGTGATGAACTTACTGAGACATTGTCTTTGACAAACATACGAACAATATTGAGTGAGTACATTCCATGCGACCGCAACATGCTGGAGGCAATCGGTGCAAAGCTGATGTCCTCCCGTGGTCTAGAGGGTGAATTCGTTACAATGCTGATGGATGAATTTCCTGAGACTACAACATTTCTCTCAGAGGAGCATTGTAATGCTATCAAAGTCATTGAGACCGAGGGATCTGAATACATCGCTTGCGAAGCAACCATCGGAGACCCTGATGATATTTCTATTGAGCAGAAGGAAGAGATTGGAATATATCTAAATCACGAGGGACATGTAGTGTATGGTGCTGAGCTACTAAGAGTTGGAGACACAGCAGGTACTGTCTCTCTGGATAAACTAGCACGGGTCCTCATTGATTTGACATATGATAGTTCGCTGATGATTGAAACACTACTCACCCAGCATCAACGCAGGTTGTTAGACTGCATTTTCAAAGGGGCGGCACATAGTAGATACAAGTTTGTTGGACTCATGGCAGAGAGCATTGTTCCATTGCTGGGTGACCCCTCTCAGTACATGGATGGTGAGGAATATCAGAACGAGATAGAGCAAATACTTGACGAGCTTGAATTCATACACAAGGACAAGGATGATGGGTCAATCATTATGATTGGTTCTTCCGGGATTATTGTCATCTCGGAAGACTGGAAGAAGTACGAGACCCTAGTTGCTTTCTATTCATTGGTGAGAAGCTCTGAATTATTTGTTGATGCGCTGTTTCACAGGATGTCACTCTTATGGGATGAACTTGGTCGTGTTAGGAAGTTACTTGAGAAGACCGCCGAGGGTGATCATACAGTTATCACCAATGCACAGAATATTCTAACTGAGTCTTCAGCTAATTTTACTATCATAAAATCGATTAGTGGTTATCTGACAAGAGGATTCAGCCTGATCAGTGGACGTTGGGAGGATGAAAGCAGTCATCTCTCTGACGATATCAAGAACTTAGTGAAAATAGACAAATCCTTCCTAAGGTTACAGAGCCGAATAACAGACACAGAGATTGATATGTTAAGTCTAGAGAGCGAGGTGGATGGTCTCCAAACACTACTCTCAACTCAGATTGAGCAACAGATGAGACGTGTCTATAATGCTCTCAGAGACAATACACAGAGTACAAGTGAAGTCATCAAGGCAAACGAACGTACTGGGAATGTGCTCGATGTTATTGAGCTGATTCTCTCCGGTACAATTGCTTTCGATATTGTGTTAGCACTCACAGGAGAATACTCATCAGAACTGGCAATATTCCCGCAAGAGAACCCGATAGTATTCTTTGCGATGGCTGTTGGTCTATGGATGTGCATTGTCTTTGCTCTGAAGAAGGGTATCGATTTTCTTGAATCAAGAGTGACCCAGAGTCATTTAGTGAGAATTGCTCTGAACAGTAAATTCGACGTTAACGAGCTTGAAACCTATCTCTCAGACAAGGAGATAGTATCTATGGATGAAGAGCTTCTTGAGGACAGAGAGCATGTCCGTGTTCGATACTTGTATACCAACAGAGATGTTGATACTGAAGCAACCGTTACTCTGTCATATGATAGAAAGAACTCGACGTTCCAAGATGTGACTATTGAAGGCGAGTACAAGGATATGTCAAAATTGAGAAAGATAGTTATTCAGGAAATTATGAATCTCGCCAAGTAGAAAATGAGAATAAATCAAGGATATCGCAATAGTGAGTGAAGACAGATGAGAATTTCTACCATAATTGACATCAGCCTTGTAGATGTCCCTGGAATCCCTGTCACAGTCATCTTCACTGCTGGGTGCAACTTTGACTGCCCCTACTGTCAGAACGCTGAAATCATACCAATGGATTCTGGAACCGACGTACCAATTGATGAGATTGTAACTAGATCCACTGGACATCTAAGCAAGGGCCACTGCATAACTGGTGGAGAACCAACAATGCATTCTGACTTGCCTTCACTCTTGAGGAAGTTACGTGATGCTGGAAGTGGGCATATCAATCTCAATACCAACGGGACCAATCCGTCAATACTTCAACAGAGCCTCCCGTATCTTGATTCTGTCTGGTTGGATATCAAGACCTCTCCTGAGAGATACAACACAGTTGCTCGAATGAAACACAATCTTTGGCCTTCTGTGTCAAAGAGCATAGAGTTACTGCTCAATTCAGATGTGGCTTTCTGGCCTCGTACAACCTATGTGAGTACTCTGATGAAACCTGATGATATTGAACAGATTCTCATTCTACTGGCGAATCTCGGATATGAGGGACGATATGTTGTTCAGAACTATATAGAGTCATCTGGAGTTAGAGTAGAAGAGCTGAGTAACCTCACAAAACCAGAGAGGTCTGAATTGGAGCACCTTGAAGAGATGGAATTTTCTGGCGTTGAAGTAGACATCGAGTGGCGTTAGACTGTTACAAACCACTGTGCACACACAGAAATAACCTTATAAACTCGGGTCGAGTTTCTCAAGTCTGAGAGCACCATTTAGCAGTTAGTCTAAAGGAGAATGTTTCTGAATGTTTCCACCACAATCTATGGGTTACGACCGTGCAATTACCGTCTTCAGCCCCGAGGGCAGACTCTATCAGGTTGAGTATGCAACAGAGGCAGTACGCCATGGACCTCTTGCAGTTGGTGTAAAGGGTACAAACGGTGTCGTACTGGCTGGAGAAAAGAGATCTCCACACGCGCTGGTAGACTTGACAACTCTCAAGAAGATTTTACTTATCGATGACCATGTAGGTACTGCTATTGCAGGGCTCCATGCTGACGCTAGGAAGTTGATTGACCAAGCTCGAGTTCAGTCACAGATTAATCGACTGAGCTACGATGAACCAATCTCAATCCAGTCACTAGTTGTCAATATTTGTGATACTAAACAACTCCACACCCAATATGGCGGAGTGCGACCCTTCGGTGTTTCTCTTCTCGTAGGTGGAATCGACGATCACGGACCCCAGCTATACACAACTGATCCATCTGGGTCTTTCTGGGGATGGAAAGCGACTGCAATCGGAAGGGAATCTGATGTAGTTCGCGATTTCTTTAACGACAAGTACGATGAAAGTGTTGATCTTGATGGTGCATTGAACTTAGCACTCGAGGGTCTGTTGAAGGCACGAGGTGATACTGGTGCTATTGACGCAGCTGAACGTGCTAACACTGTAGAGATTGGCACGATCGATGATAAGGACAAGTCCTTCAAGATATTCTCAAAGGATGAAGTAGAAGCCATCTTGGGTACATTCTGATTCGGCATCTCTGAATCATTACATCTCTTAGCATCATGTCTATCTCTTAGACCGTTCGACAAGTCGGTCAATGATCATACTAGCAATGTCTAGTCCACTTACTCTGGATAATGCACTCCATGACGGTGATGCATTTGCTTCAATGACACAGGGGCCATCCTTTGATTCAATTATATCTACGCCAGTATAGTCCAACTTAAGGACCTCGGCAGTCTTCAGTGCACATTCTTCATATTCAGAATCCAACTGAGTAAGCTCAGCCTTACCCCCACCATGGACATTGGTCCTCCATTCTCCCTCGTGTCCCTCTGGAAGGTACCGATACATTGCACCAACTAGTTTGTCTCCAATTACAAATGCTCTAATGTCGCGGTCTGGTTTTTCAATCATCTCTTGAACATAGAGTATCTGTCCCAACTGGTGGATGAACTTCATAGCTCTGTATGTGAGTTCTGGATGCTCTGGACGCATTGCTCCCATTCCTCGAGCACCTATGAGCGGCTTAATCACCACATCACCAACTTCCTGAGAGAAGTTGATAGCAGCTTCGAGATTCTCCCCCACATAGGTACGTGGGACTCTGATTCCAGCTTTGTGCAGGGCTGTGAGGGTTGCGTATTTGTCCTTTGCTCTACGGAATGAGTAGGCTGGATTCATCACATAGATTCCTGCATCCTCGAAGTGTTCTAGTAGACTGATTCGAAATGTAATCTGATCGCCTGTCCCAAACCAATTGTTCGTACAATCATTCCATCAAGTTGAGAGATATCCTCATCTTCTAGATGCGTAAACTTGTGAGGAATCTCTGCTGCAACATCTGGAAGTCTAAAGGGTTTGACATCATTGCCCATTGCTGTAGCAGCTTCGATGAGTCCCTTTGTTGCCCAGTTGTTAATATTCTCATGATACGAGATTCCAAAATACATGGCGGTTCACATCAACTTCCAATCTTCTTCAGAACAGAATGTCCCAATCAAGTTGAACCGGATATCCTCCTGCTATTAGCATTTCTCTTATTCAATTTTCATTTGAGATACAGTGGACTAGGAGTTGGGTTACAACTCAACTTCTTCGTGCTCTTGGGATTAGAGCCATTCCAGCAATCGTGATCACAAGTCCAGCAATAAGTCCAATCATTGCCAGAGCTTCCATCGGAAATAGGTCAGAGGGAAGGTCTTGGTAGATTCTGATCTCCCATTCGTCGCCTTCAATAAAAACCCCGGTTATTGTTATGTTAGTGCTTGCAGCTGCTATGAAATCGTAACCAACAGAATCAGAGGCCAGTGAGTTATAGTCATCTTCTCTCAAGATGTCTTCGTCGTACAAGTGGTCGGTTATGACTGATGCTCCATCAATGTATATCACAACGGTCGCATCGACAAACGAGTCATATTGGGTTGATTCTGATGTGACTGATACGACTATGCTATAATTGTGAC
>JAEOST010000233.1 GCA_016840245.1 Candidatus Thorarchaeota archaeon | reverse complement strand
TCTTCTCTGGGATGGTTCTTCTCCACGCAGTTCTCACAATCATTTTCTACGAACTCTTCAATTCAGTAGTACTGAAATCACTATTCTCTGATGTCCGTTACATAATTGATATTGAGGATAAGATGACTCACTACTTCAATGAGAAGAAGAAGAAGGAGAAAGAACTGAAGAAGAAGAAGAAGGCGGATGAAGAGGGCGAGGCACTAGTGGATGATAATGGTTTGTCAAACAAACCAAAATGAACAAAATCACTTAGTACACAAACCTTATTAACATCACCAAAACCGATTGATTCACGTTTTCTGAGGAGACTACACTCTTGACTGACAAGCATACACAAGGCAAAATACGCGACTTCCAGTTGACACTAGAAGATAGTGGTAGGCTTGCTGAGTGTTTAAACTCATTTGATGATTCAGATAGTTGGCCCGGAGGGTTCACACAGGGCAATCCCTTCACTGCTCAGAGAGTCTATGATGACTGGAAAAAGAGTAAGGACATACGGGTGCTTGTGGCGTATTCTGACGACAAGATTGTAGGACACTGTAACGTGTGCGAGGGAACTCTTGACAACGAAGCTGCGTATGTTGGTCTCCTTGGTGTCAATCCCCATTTTCAAGGACAAGGATTTGGAAAGGCACTCCTGATTGAGGCTGCTGAGACCGCAGCTAGAGAGGGGAAACGACGTATTGACCTTCACACATGGGGTGGAAACCTCAAGGCTTTGCCACTCTACAAACGTACCGGATACAACTGGGTCCCGGGAACAAGAGTGCTCATGGAGTCTCATATTCCCGGAATCATTCAGACCCCCTTGTTCAAGACATTCTTCAACAGGTATGATTGGTATGATTCATTCAAGCGAGAGATTCGCCAAGACATGGATGACATTGTTGATGACGGTCTTGGTGTCTTCAAGTACTGTTTCGAAGGTGATAACGGAGACCTGCTTGTTGTTACAGTTGACCGAGAGGCAAAAGGAATCTGTGGTTTCCAATTGATTATGGATGGGAAGTCACTTGCAGTTAGTGTTCGACCAAAGAGCCACACTGGCTACCTGGGTTTTGATGAGAATCCCTTTGAGATGATCATTGAGAATGACTATGATGAGAGTCTAACCTATGCTTTAGAAGTTGAATCAACTGCACATTTTGAGGTTCGAATAGACGCCGAATCCACTGGGGATATTGCGAAAGGTGCAAGAGTTCAGATAGATGGTGCGTATTCCATCTCCCCCGGTGCAGAACCAGTGGACAGAGAGATCAACGCTGCTGAGAAAATCACAACATCTGTCGAGTGGAAATTGACTCTCGGAGAATACCCGTTCTCTTTGTTTAGTGGACTCATTCCAAATGAAGCCATCATCATTAAACCAGGACCTCTCTACTCATGCCTATCACCTGGTGGATCAGATGATATCGGTCTTGGCTTAACAAATAATACACTGGGCGAGGTGTCTGGAGAAGTGCGGCTGAACCCCCCTGTGGATGTAACAATTTCACCTCAGACTATTCAATTCAACTTGAAACCCGGCGAAGCCAAAGAAGAACCAATATCCATCGAGCTTGAAGGAAACATAGGCAACCTTCTCTCAATCGGACTATCAGTTCATCTGAAGGAGGAGGATGGACTTTCCCTCATCACTTCTAAGGACTTTATAATTCCGGTTATTAGCCATTCGGGTGCCGTTGCATACAGAAGACTAGATGATACCATTGTCTTAGAATCCGAGAGCATTCGTGCAGTCTTTCTCCAGAAACCTGGAGGCGGATTCAATTCATTTGAATACAAACCAACAGGCCGCTACTATACCGGGCATGGTATGTTGGGTTTCGAGTTGGGATATCCATTTCCCTCAGAGGGTGGTGAATGGACTCGCCTGACCCATGATGTTAGACTTGTGAATCATAATCACTACGCAGAGGTCATTCTTACGGCTGAATCCCAAGAACACCCAGGTTTGAAACAAACAGTCGGATATAGACTCAATGCTGGGTCCGGTCTGATTGAAGTTTCCACCACTCTAGAGAATAACGGTAAATCCAAACTCAAAAACCTTGGAATCCGACTAATAGGATGGATGGGTGGGGTATTCGAACATGCCTATGTTCCGCTTCGAGGTAAAATATACGACTTGGCTTCAGTTGATTGGGGTGGATCAAGACAGCTCCCTAAATCTGCTAAGGAGTATCATGAATCTTGGATTGCGATGACCCGATATCAGGAGAATCAGCTCTTAGGATTCATCTGGGAGCCTGAACACGCCGAAGAAGCTCGACTCATTCGAGGATGGGGGATTTCGAGAACAGAGTACCGTTTACCTGACCTAAATCCAGGGGAGTCCATTACGAAGACTCCTACTCGTCTGTACATTGGTGATGGTGATTGGAGAAAAGTACGGTCTCTGTATAGAAAATTTAATGGTCAATCAGATCCGGTGGGTGAGTTAGTTGACTTACGATCAGACGTCGAGATTGAGATTGTTCCGAAGTCTAGCAAACAGTCCAGAAAGAAACCATCCCCAATCCTTGTTGACAGGTCGAAGTCTAACAATCATGAGCTCCGTCTACGATTGATTCACGATGACCCGATTGAAGTTGATATTCAACTAAGAATGCCAGATGGTCTGTCTGCAAATGGTAAGGATGAGCTTCAATTCAAGGTAAATGGTGTTAGTCTTGACAAACCATTCATAGTACCCCTGAAAATTGACACCACTGACGATGCTTCATGGTTTAGAGAAAATGGTGAGATAGAATTACAGTTCAAATCCAGAATTGTCAGGCTACCTTTGACTGCTGTCGTCTTCGATTCCAAGTTGAAGGTTGAACGAGACGTCAAGGAAGAAGCCGGATTCCATCTTCACACTCTGCGGACTGGAGGTCATACGATGTCATCCAGCCCTGAACATCTAGGCGGTCTTGTGCGCTATGGCCGTGATGGTGAACCTAGTGCACTCTATGACACTTTTCCAGAGGTTAAACCTTTCATTTGGTGGGATAAGTTCTATAGTGGTTTCAGTCCGGTTTTGGTCGGATGGGCGGTATGGGACTGGGAAACTGGACTACAGAAAGAGTCCTGGTCCATCTCTGACACAAAGGCTGGAGATTGGGTCGGCTACGAAACCACCTCAACATTGCAGTATAGTCCCGGTCTGAAAGGTATAGAGGTTACATACCGATACTTGCTCCTACCAGGTACTCCCTTACTAAGTGTGGAGGCTTTAGTCTCAAATACTAGTAATGGGTGGAAGAGAGTGATGTTTGGATTTCGGGGAGTGTCGAGATTTGATGCGGATATTCAAAACAAGATCCATACAATTCGTGATAGAACCCACCTCGAGTATGAAACACATACAAATAGTGTAGACATGTGGGCTGGTAGAGAGTGTTGGGGTGCAGTCGAGAATCCCAAAACCGGGGAATTTCTAGGAGTAATCTCCACTTTCAAGTGGGATGAGATTCTCTATCTGGATTCCAGTGGTGATAAGGGGCAGATGCTAGGAATTCGAGACCGGCGGCCACTGAAGCCCGGTGACAATACGAAAATTGGTGGTTTTCTATTGATAACTGACAATGTTGACACAGTGGAGAAGCTACAAGACTTGCCTGGAATCGAGGACTAGATTAACATATCAAAGCCGTCTCAGTCTGGCAGAACACTCTGCCACCTTCATCTCATCGCCCATTTCCTTGAACAGACTGAGTGCAACTTGCCATGTTCGTCTTGCATCAAGGTCTCTGTAAACTAGTTCGAGTA
>JAEOST010000232.1 GCA_016840245.1 Candidatus Thorarchaeota archaeon | reverse complement strand
CATAAGCCTCAAGCCATTCACGTATTGGTCCATTACCCACGATGATTAGTTGACAATGAATCTTCTTGAGAAGCTCATGGTATGCTATCAGAAGATCCTGAATACCTTTCCCAAAAATAAGCCGCCCAACAAATATGATGGTAGGAATTGTCCAATCGATACTTTTGATTCGCTCTGGTAGATCAGTATCTGGATATTTCTGTGGGTATTGTTTGACAAACTCGAATATCGTTTCTGGAATCTCACCTTTTCCAACCCATCTATAAAGTGCTAGACGAACTTCTAGACTCTGCTCTGCAGTTCTCCCTTGAAATTGATCCTCAGCTTTGTGCAACAACATCTCAATGGACTCTGAGCGTTTGTTCAGCATTACAGGCTTGAAAATGTCAGTATCAACTCCCAAAGGAACTTCAACTATCTTGTTGGACAAATCCACACAGTGATTCGAGAACATGCCAAGAACCTGTGATTTGAAATACTGATTCCCCACCAGGACGGCTCTTGCTCCATCAAGTCCTCGAGTTGCATAATCGAAGAGAGTTGGATCTTCCTTGACAGCATAGACTAATGCACTTCCGTGAAGAGCTACGAGATAAGGAATACCAGTTCTCTCACTCACATCCCGAGCAATAGAAGGCATCATGATTGCATGATTCGCATGCATTACATCGAGGTTGAATTCTTGAACACCGGTTGTTACTGCTTTGACATTGCTCAGTAGGTAGTCCTGCAACCTTCCAAAACTCAATTTTGGAAACTCGACAACCGTCTCAAAAGCCGGGTAGTTATCCCACACGAAGACAGGCAAGACTGAACCAATATCAGGGATATGTACTACAACACCCTTGGAATCTATCTTCGTCTCTTCCATATCGCCTTCGGGTTTATGAACAATGACTGAGGAAACAAAAGGCAACTTCTCAGCTTCTCGATCCTGGCAGAAAATATGAACTTCATGACCTAACTCCCACAGTGTTCTAGCAACATTTTGAACGTAGATGTTACTACCAGATCCTGTTAGTAGCCATCCATGTAGAATCCCAATCCGCATGGTGATTCATGATTACCACAATCTCAAGATTAGGGTTTGTGTTTCTAAATATCATCTTAAACGGAACACCGAAAGGGAGTTTGTTACGAATGCTTGTCTTGATTCAAACCAAGGATTATGTGACATATTGGATGTGTTAGTAAGCTGGAAAAATGGAAAAGTCCATCTATACGTATCCAGATACGTATAGCTCAAATGTGTGAAATCGGAATTTACATGAGGAATGAAAATCCATGGAGAGAAGAACCATAGTATGAAAATCAACAGGACACCAGCTCCCAGTCAACTTATAGGCACCTTCACATTTTGTGTATATTCAGTCATCAACAACAGCGGGTGGAAACATGTCAAAGAGAAAGAAGACTGCATCAAATCGAAAGAGAGCAACTGCACTATTGGCGTTGATACTTGTACTCATTGGTACTAATGCAGCTACAATCTACTATTTCATGTTTTATCAACCAATGATACCAGCGGAAGATGTTCCCATGAGTATTGAAGATTTCACGGAAGATCCTGCGGCCTTCATCGGACGAATTGTTACTGTCAGGGGATACTATATCATTGCTGCAGGTTTTTCGATGTTGGTTGATGACACCCGCTCCTTTCTGAATAACTCACTGCAACCTGATAACTATGTGCTGCTTTCGGGGGAGGTTCCAGAGGATATGAAGGACTATCTTGGTCAACAATGCGATATCAAGGGACACGCAGAATGGGCAGATGAGAATCAGGCGGAAGTTGCTGTTAGATATAGCAGGCATATCGGACACGGGAGTCAGGTGCTGAATCCCGACATCTTTGAAGACTCTGTACTCGATACATCCATCCTCGAAGGATTGGGACTAGAAGCTGTACCTGAAATCAGAATGAAGTATGCAGTTTTGTACAGTGGTGGATGGAATGCAACCAAGGCATACTATCGATATTGGAATGATATAACGCACATGTACTACATACTCCGACTTCATGGTTATCCTGCAGAGAACATCTACGTTGTCTATAACGACGGATTGCCATGTGAGTATGATGAAACAAACACAACAGTGGATTACCCTGGCACACAGGCATCAATGGAGACAGTCTTTCAAGAACTCAATCAAACGATGACGACTAGAGATAGTCTATTCCTCTACACTACAAATCACGGCGCAACGAGTGGGATATCCACCTACTGGCCTAATGGGGGTGGTGACTTTCTGAATCAAACGGAGGTTGCAGGCTGGTTGGATAGCATATCCTATCACCATATGATCATCTTCATGCAACAGTGTTTTTCATACAATTTCATTCCTGCTCTCAGTGCACCGAATCGTGTTATCATGACCTCATGCTCAATTGGAGAGAGTGCGTATGGCTGTGACACTGAAGGTCAATGGGATGAGTTCAGTTATCATTTCATGTCTGCGATTGCCGGATATCGATTAAATGGAGATGGTCCTGCATTTGCTGATTTCATCGATACAGATGGTAGAATCTCTATGCGTGAAGCATATCTATACGCTGTGCTCAATGACAGTTGGCCCGTAAATCCCCTCTATGAT
>JAEOST010000231.1 GCA_016840245.1 Candidatus Thorarchaeota archaeon | reverse complement strand
TAGATATCTGGTCTGTTTTTTATTCATGTGTGAAACTATCATGCGTATACACTGAGCCGTATCCCTCTGTAAAATCGCCTAATATAGTATGATTGGCGCAAGTTTTTTACTATTCGTACATCTTATATGATTACTAACTATTGTTAATGATTGGAGAGGATAACCCCATGACAAAATTGATTGAGCAGGAGATACGTCAGACTACCCTGGTTAGAGCAGAACCTGAAAAAGTCTATGATGGAATAGCTAGCGCAGAGGGATTGAATGCTTGGTTTACACATAATTCGGAACTAGATCCTCAACCTGGTGGAAATATCGTATTTCGGTGGAAGGATTGGGGCCCTAACAAGTACACACTTGATGCTCAAGGTACGGTACTAGAAGCTAAGAGACCTGAGAAATTTGTCTTTCAATGGTATTCTGACAATCAGTCATATGCGACTACAATTGAGATGATCTTTGAAAAAGTCCAGGAAGGTACTGTGATTCACTTGCGTGAATTTGGCTACCATGATACACCAAGCGGTAGAGTAGCCATGTTAGAATGTGCAGCTGGTTGGGGTGAAGCTCTTACTCTTCTGAAATACTATGTAGAACATAACCTACTTTACTGAAGATTTGCTCCATACTTCTCCGTATTTCTCCTTGAAGTTTGCTGCTTTCTCATGAAAACCGTATTTGATCCAAGCGGAGTGCGCAGTATCAAAGGTTTGGCGTGCCAAATCCAGATACTTCTGGCTATCTAATTTCTTCCAGGTATAGATGAGCACTTCAATAAGTGGACTTGCCATCATCGCTGCTTCATAGTCATACTTGTTAGAATCTTGAACTGTTATTCGATTTAGTGCTATGATTTTACCAGTTATTCTTTCAAGCTCGAAATCAGTTAGAACATCTAGGACAAGAGCTGCATGAAAACTTGCAGTGATGATGTCATCGCGACAAATCACTCCTTTGGTTATGAACCACTCTTGAATATCAAGAATAATCTCTACACATCTTTTCAAAACTTTGGTTCGTTCATCTCCCTCCAAAACTAATGAGGCCAAGGAAGTGAGTGTAGATATTGTATTTCCAAAATAAGTCGCATATGTTTCAGGTCTAGTTATCTGGGATGCGTCAACAGTATTAACATCCAGCAATCTCATTGCTAGATATACCATCCTTACTCCAACTTCAGGCAGAATTTTAGATCTTGCAAGTACTGGGCAAAGGGCATTTGAAACAACAAATAGTGAGAAACGAACTCGTGATTTTGGCCACTCATCCTCTATCACTGTGAGAATATCGGACACAAAATCAATTGAATTACTCATATGTTGATTACGTGTTTCTCCTGTAGCTAGGAAATAGTACTCGGCTCTTGCAACACTTAAACTCTGAAAAACGCTATCGAGAGTGTACGCAAAGAGAGGTATGTCTGCTCTCATTAGTCCTCTGAAATAATCATTGTACAGCATCAGAACCTCTTCTAGTATCTTTTTTCGCTCTCCTATCGTGAGTACAGGTGACTCAGCAAGCGCAGTGAGCACAGCGATATAGTTCTGAAGCTTGAATGAGGCTGAAATTCCTATCTCAATTCCTTTTCCTTCTTTCTTCAGTTCCCAGAGCAGGTCCGAATCCATTACCCAATTTGCATTACCTAGAATACTTGTGATATTTGATTTGTAGACGCCTAGTTCATCACGAAAACCATCATAGCTTGTGATTGAATAGAGCTTCTCGAATAATTTTCCTCTCTCATTCATTGCGTCAACAAAGGAACAGACAACTTCTGATTTACCTCTGTATAGATCAACTAGGGATGATGAAAAATCAGGATAATCTACTACTCGAGCATCAAGAAAGAGGAATCCTAACAGTAAATGTTCTGTATCACTTTGGAATTCAAAGCGTTTGATTGCCTCTCGAAAGGCACGTGAGTAATCTGCAGGAATCTTTGCACCTGAAATAAAACCAACTAGTGTTCTTGCCAAATCAGTGAAGGCGTAATCCTCTGGAAGGTGAATGGTTTTGTCGATAAGTTCTGTTAGGGTTTGGGGTATAGCTTTTGTCATAGAGTGAGTTAATGCACCCATTTTGATACTGAAAACTGCAGCAAGTGGACCATCTATATTCATAGCAATGGCACATGCACGATCAAATTCACCCTGAAGTGCACATTTCAAAGCATCTTCGAGAGAACCACTTACCCCTGATTTGAACTTATTCCACTTCTCTATTTGTTCAGGTCTCACAAGGAGTGTTTCAACATCCTCGATTACTTTTGACAATCTCTTATCCTCTTTCAATCGGCGATTAATTGGCTCCCATACTTCCGTTAGAGTTTCTGGAAATCCTATGTCAATATGCTCTCGTACATATGTTTCAACGATCTCATCAACAATGATCATGTGATTGTCATTAACGACTCCATCAGCATGTGATATATCAGACTCGTCGATTGCATCTGCAATCACTCTGAGTAGACTGTCCATGTAATCTTCCGCTTTGCTAACGAGGGCTACAATTGTATATCCTTTACTCGACTCGGTCACGATTAAGGTATTGTCTTGAAAACCAAGTTTTCTAACTTCTCCACTACCCATGACATTACTTAGCGCCTTTGCCGCTTCTATGAGTGGACCAAGAATGAGCTCTCCTTCGGTATCCATTGAGCTCTTGATTTTAATAGGAACTCCACCATGTGTAAGAACGCCAATAAGTCGAATCATTTAGTGATTCCTCTATGATTTGAATAGTTGTAATCATGGAGAAAAGGATTACGTGTATTGTCTAGTTCTTTCTTTTATTTACAAGATAGAATATTACTAGAGAGATGATTATTGCAGAACCCGTCATGCTTAGTGATAACACCACATACACATCTCCGCTTGGAGTGATTCTGATAGTTATCGAGCTTGTATTCAAACTCAATCCTATCATTAGATTCGCATCTATCTCAACATAATCCTCCCAAGTTGTTCCAGAAATTCGGTCTGTGTATGATATTGTGTAATCCTCCCCTT
>JAEOST010000230.1 GCA_016840245.1 Candidatus Thorarchaeota archaeon | reverse complement strand
TGAATCGTCGTGCCCTCCCAAGGTCCCAGACAGGAGGTCTGTCTACAATCGTGACAGGCCACCCTTGGTTTGCATCAATCATCAGTGGGTAGTCTGGATTAACTTTGGCACGAGTTTCCTTGATTGCCGTGACATCTTGTTCAAGAGCCTTTGACTTAACTCTCAGTTTTACGCCATAGTAGCCCTCTTTTTGAGCCTGCTCAATCACCTTCGAGTGTTTCTTGGGCTCACAAACAGATCCAGTAGACCAATAGACTGGAATCGGTTTATCAGAACCACCTAGCATCTTCCAGACTGGTTTGTCTTCGACCTGTGCTTTGATATCGTAGAAAGCAGCCTCCATCCAGAAGTTACGCCAACCGAGGTAGGATCCTTCACGAATTCTCTGATGGGCGAGATCCACATCACACGGATCAATTCCTAGTATATAGGGAGCTAAGAGACCCCCTAATCCCTCTCGTTCATCTCCAAATGCAACTCCAGCTGCATGACCAGTACGGTCATCATCAGTCGTCAACTGTAAGAGAGTAAACCGATTGTGAGTCTGAGGGTATCCAGGAATCCATGATGAGAAGAAGGAATTCTTGAGTGGAATCGAGATGTGCCACATCTCAACACGAGCTATCTTCATCTTTCACCTAACCATTACTTCTGTATTCAGGAAGATAATGAATACAAATAGGAACAAAGCCCACACACTCTCTTAGTTCTTTCTTAATTTGCGGATTACTTAATAATCCAGATTCTAATTATGCTAAGGCTTGGTGATAGTATGTGCTTCTATGCCAATGCATTCCTCCCATCAATAACGGCAGATACTCTTCGATTGCCTGAGGAACTGGGTGGACTTGTTATTACAATAGAAACTCGTATTCAGGAGGATTTCAAGGCAAAATTCAGTGATGTAGATGGTGTCTTTTTAGTATTTGATGATGGACATTGTCTGTGTCAATATCAAGCTTGGTCAGAGTTTCACCTGATTCTTGATAAGATTCGTGTCACGAATGCTATCAATGAAATCTCAGCCCTCCTTTACTGGTCTGACAGACGATACGAACTATCAGAGAGAAGAATAGTGGATTTTGAACTGGACAACATCGAAGAAAGACCAGAGGAAGGTATTCTCTTTTCAATCGGGATATCAGTTCCCAGAAGGCTTCAGATAAAGGTTGGTACAAAAGTTAGACTAACATACAAGAGTGGTAAGACGGTCGATGGAATTTTGGAATCGTTCTCACCTGAGGAACATTATGGCACAATCACGGTTGGGTCTGAGCTGGTATATTTCAATGAAAATGAGATGACGAATGTATCATTAGATGACTAGTCAGGATTCTTTTGATCATGTATCTTATGCCGAATCCATTCAACTGGTGCTCTGAGTACAAGTCTTGGACCTGAGTATCTCATTACTGTACGAATCTCCTGCCGCCTATCAGACTTGTAACAGTGAACCTCACATTTTCGGCATGTGGGTTTCTCATCACCAAAGTGACAGGAATTGAGTCGGTGGTGGGAGTATTCAAGGAGTTGGGAACAACCTTCACAGAGCTGATTCCTTGATGTAGAGTGTTTGCCAGTACAATAGATGTGAATCATTTTCTCTACTGTGTCTTTCTCCTTTGTAATTATTGGACCATTGTTTTGCCTCTGTGTCATACGTACAAAACACCCTGAACAATAAGAGTGTCATACAATTTCAATAAGAAGTTAAGGGTTATCAACAGCCGCTCAGAACGTGGACAAAGTTGGACATCTCTCAAGAGAACATGTGAGAGAACGTATAGTGCCTTATATCCTGAAAATCACAATATGAGTATGAGGTTGAACTAACACACTCTGACCTCGCAGAGTCTGCCCAGTGCCGTTTCCTGGGAGTACATCACTCTGGTGTCCAAGATTGTACAACTTACAATGAACGGTATGTACTTGGATAACGAGATACGTTCAGAGGTACAAAACCGGTTGGGGCCGCATTCTCCTCGATGCGGCCCCCTAGGTTTGCGGGTATTCTCTACTACACCTATTAGCGGTATTCCGCCAAAGCTCTTGTCTTCAAGCGTTCTAAATCTCGATAAGCGGCTTCTGAAGCGATATAGCATCGGTGTGCTCTGGACATATCACGATTATCTCTAATCGGCTTTTCCTTCTCACTTCGGATTGGTATAACACGAGCTATGATTCTTTGGATGAGGGAGGTTGATTGTACTTGCATTTTGTTTCCACTCTCTGTATGATCTATGCAATGGTTCCAAATTCGACAGTTGCGTAGATGACCCCTTTATATTGGTCAGAGGTAATTTTTGGCATGATATTGGTCTCTTTTGTTACCATTATGATTCGCATGAAAGAATATTTGGCAAGTATATATATAAATTTATTGCCCAAAGTAACCATAAATCGATAGACTTAAGGCTGAATAGGGTGATTTTGAAATGGCGAAACGTAAAAAACCGAGGTGCCCACAGCTGAAAATAACGACTCCCTTGGATGAAATCGATCGGGACATTTTGGTCACACTGCAAAAAAGTAAGGACAAGCTGTCAACCCGCGACCTTAGTAAAAAACTGGGAAAACCTGATAGAACTGTGAGATACCGGTTGAAAAAGTTGAAGGAGAAAGGAATCCTAGGACCACCAAAACTTCACACCTACGAGAGGAAACTGGGACTGGGTGAGAAGATGATTCTCCTTCAGTCTCACCCCCAGAGAGAGGAAGATCTTGCATCAATACTACGGAGTCTAGATATTTTCTACTTCTATGCTTCAACGTATGGTCGATATGATGGATATCTTGTGTATAGTATGTACCCACTTGTTGCCCCGGAGATGATCAAACGAATCGTAGATGAGCTGGTCAACAGTGAAATGGTGACTAACTACTTCATCTTTGACCTAGTTGACTATACTCGTAAGAATGCAAATATTGAACCTCTCCTA
>JAEOST010000229.1 GCA_016840245.1 Candidatus Thorarchaeota archaeon | reverse complement strand
AGTGATTGTCTACGAGAGTAAGTATGGAAACACCAAGCAAATTGGAGAAGCCATCATGCAAGGGATGCTGGAAGCCGGTGATATCGATTGCCGTCTGGCGTCTACTGGTGAGATTCACACAGATGCCTTGGCAAAATATGATGTAATCCTATTTGGTTGTCCCAATCACAATCAAGCACCTAGTCGTGGTATCATGACGTTCATTACACGTGCTTCTATTGTACACCTGAAGGAGAAAGTTGGTGCAGCCTTTGATACTTATACAGGTGGTAATGCCCGGATTGCACTCAAGCAACTTGAGGCGAAGATACAAAGTAGTCTCATTGGAGTCAAAATAATTAGTGAAGGATTCTCAGCGAAGGTTGATGGTCGAAAGGGACCGCTATCAGAAGGCGAGATTCAGAGGGCGCAAGAGTATGGAAAGGAAATTGGAAAGATAATACTCGCCTGAAGTGGTAAGGATTGACATAGAATGGTAAAGATAAAAATCACTGTGGAGCGAATTGAGGGTTATTGCAATATGCCCATGCTTGTGGGTGATTATTTCTATATCGAGAATTCAAAGGTCACGATACCAGAGGGAAAACATGTCTGCATGTGGGCATTGCAGAGCATGATGCCTGTTTTTCCAGTTCTGGGAGTCAAGGATAGCCTTCCAGAGGGTCATTGGATAAAGACTGTCAAACACTTTGTATGTCCGGACCCAAAGGGTGGCGTGCTCTATCGACTGGAGCCTGAGGAGTAGAAGCGCAAGGAGTTGACTGTTACGATACAGGTTGACATCAGCAAGTGTACTGGATGCAGGAGATGCGAAACTGCCTGCTCATTCTATCATACGGGAAAAGTAAGTAATCATTTGGCCAGAATCAAAGTGATGCATCAGTATAGAACAGGTATTGATAGCCCCGTTGTTTGCCAGCAATGTGAGGAACGATACTGTCTAGAGTGTCCAGTTGACGCATTAAGTATTGGTGAATCTGGTCAAGTTATTGCCTCACCCACTGTTTGTACACTCTGTGGTTCTTGTGTTCGTCAATGTCCCATTGGTGCAATAGAGATTCATAATGAGATCGTCTATGTCTGTGATCTCTGTGGAGGTAAACCGAAGTGTGTAGAGGCTTGCACTGAGGGGGCAATCGTGTTTTCTACTGAAGGAAACAATCCATCGCTGATGCAATTCAAGGTGAATACGGAGAAGATGAATCCAAGCGAGAAACGATTCTATTACGTTGAAGAACTAGGCAAAGAACAACGAAAGATTTGGAGTGAGAAACATGCCTAGATACGGTCACAGTGGGAGAATTCTAAGAGTTGACCTTAGTGAAAAGAGATTCCATATTGAGACAATCAATGACTCATGGATTAGGACAGTCATTGGAGGTAGAGCAGCTAATACAAAGCTCCTCTATGAACATCTTGACAGGTCATGTGACCCGCTAGGTCCAGAAAATATACTAATTTTCGGAGTGGGACCACTCACTGGTTCTCTACTACCTGCTTCAGCCTTTTTCACAGTAACTGCGAAATCTCCTATGACCGGTATACTCGGAGACTCAGCTGCAGGTGGGCAATTTGCCGCTGAGATGAAACTTACTGAATTTGACCACATCATGATTACTGGAAAGTCTGAGAGTTCTATCTATCTCATGGTCACTAATGATAGTGTAGAGTTCATAGAGTGTCCAGATCTTATGGGAAAGACTATCGTTGAAACTACACACAGTATCAGAAAGGCTCAGAGAGACTATTCAATCCAAGTTGCTGCCATTGGTCCTGCAGGTGAAAATCAGGTCGCTTATGCTACAATTGTGTCAAGTGGCAATAGAGTGAATGGGCGCACTGGAATGGGAGCAGTAATGGGATCTAAGAATCTGAAAGCATTGGCCTTGAGAGGAACTGGTGCTGTTGAAGTCGCAGATACGTTAGCGTTTCTTGATGTTGTTAGAAGTATTCAGCAGGCTATCCGGGCTCATAATGAGTATGACAAACGTCATCGAATGGGCACGACCATGTTGATGAATGATCTGAACGGTATCGGGATTCTCCCGACAAATCACTTTCAAGATGGAATCTGTGATTATGTTGACAAGATATCTGGTGAACGATTAGCAGATGAGTTCAAAGTCAAGAACAAGTCCTGCTTTAACTGCAACCTCCACTGTTCAAGATATTATATAGGTAAGGACAACGAGGCTGAAGGTCCTGAGTTTGAGACCCTATGCAGCTTCAGCTCAAGAGTGGGTGCTTCGGACCTAGCATTTGCACTAGAGATGAACACCTGGTTGAATCAGATGGGTCTTGACTCAATATCAACATCTGAAGTAATAGGCTGGATTATTGAGTGCCAAGAGAAAGGATTGATCTCACCAGATGATCTTGAAGGCCTGCAGGTCAAGTGGGGAGATGTAGATAAGATCAGAGAGATTGTTCACAATATTACGTTCCGAAAGGGACTTGGTGAAAAACTTGCCGAGGGTGCCACCAAGGTCTCGATGAACTTCGATGAAGAAGCGCAGAAACTAGTGATGCAGGTCAAAGGTCTCGACATTATCTGTGGAGACCCAAGAGGAATCAAGGCATATGGTCTAACCTATGCAATAGCATCCCGTGGAGCAGACCATCTAAGAGCAGAACCTTACTTTGAGTTGACCAACAGAACAGAAGAAGCAAAACGCAGATTTGGTACTGAGAAGGCTGCAATGAGATTAGAGGAAGAGGGAAAGGCAGCTCTTGTGACTTATTCTGAGAAAATCTCCCTTCTGACAGACTCAATGACCATGTGTAAGAACATAGGCCTCTGTATGGATATCTTAAACTTCGAGAATTCAGCTACGCTACTAAAAGCTGGAACTGGATTCAATTATAATGCGGACCAACTCCAGAAGATTATGGGAGATTCTGTTGATTTGCAGTTTAAACTGAATAGGGAGCTGGGACTCACAAGAAACCAAGACACTCTACCCGATAGGTTCCTGCAAGAGCCTCTCACCAGAGGGCCAACAAAAGGATCAACAGTTGACATTGAGAGAATGGTTAACGAGTACTATAATCTTCATGGATGGGAGTGAACTACCTAGATGGGTCAGGAGGCTGTCTGGAACTACTCGCAGATTCTTGAATGGAGTTGGGGATGGTTCTATTATTATAAGAAGCATTGATGAAGAGGTTTAATGTAATACGTAGAATAATACATCCCAACCTTCAATGCTCATGGCCATTTGTTAAGCAGTCGAAACAGCACGTGACTCTGTGAATCAATATTGAATCATTGAACTGGTTTTTTGGGTGCATCAAATTACAAAGTATATCCAGAGAAGGCTCTAGAGTGCCTCAAAACGTCATTTTGGATGCTATTGTACATCTTAGAAGCATTATATGCAAGATTGAATGAATAGTACTTACCGAGGTGGACAGTCAGTGAGACTCGAGGCAATCCAATCATGCATAACATCCATGGGAACTTCCTGTAACAAGCCCGGTTGCGTGGTCTTCTATAGGGGTGAACATTGCATCTTCTGTGATGCTGCCAAGGAGATCTTAGATCAGACCCTAAGACTCTATGGTCTCTCAACGTCAGTGGTCTACGAAGTTGACTTGGACATGAATGAAAACTCAGCAGACATGTCAGGGATTGTGGGTCTACCAACTATTCGTATCTGCGACGAAATAATTACAGGACTTCCTGATGAGTGTGCTGTTGGGACCGCATTGATTCGCGCTTTGGTGACGGGATGTTTCAATGTATAGAGTCCCCGCCTAATTCCCTCCGCTACTCCCTCAGAAAAAGGCCTCAAAAATCACTAGCTGTTCCACATCGAATTTCTTTTCGAGGTTTACTCGTCCCAACTATACACAAAATCACAGCAGTCATGTCCTTCCATTACCGTCTTGGTTCGAGTCAGTTTGATTTTGGGATTGTACACCTTAGCTGCAGCGAAGTCAGTCTTGCACATCGTTAGGTGTCCAATATCAGCTGCATCAAGTTCTTGGAATATTTTTGCCCAGATACACTCAGTGACTGTGTATGTTGCAGTTTTGTCGGTTTCCTTTACAGGTTCATGAGTGTGTGTCTTTGTTACTCTGGGTGACTCCCACATCTCCCGTTGATTCTTCTTGAAATCCTCAAAATTCCTTATGACAGTTCCATTGTCCTTCAACATCTTCTCTATACCCTCAACAACTCGACGTTCAGACCATTTCTCTAGTATGTTGTGGGTCTTCTCTTTTCCAATAGTGGCCTCTAACTCCCTTACTAGGGCCACTTGTTCTGCAAAGGCATTCACAAAATATTGGGAATACGTGACCTCAATTTTCTGATCGAATTTGTGCGGAGTGTCGTCATTCATGATTCTCACTTTCTAATATCATTCTCAAGCAGAACTGTTTTCGTACAGTCTTGATTCTCAATTCTCATTACAATTTTAATATCGAAGTGTATAAGAGAGAATCTCTTAACGCATGAACTGATTTTGAATACTCAGAAGTCCAATCGAATCGTTTCCCAACGAACTCGTCCAGCTTCGACTGCCTCTTTGATACGTCGTTCTGTCTTGTTGAGCTGAGCTCCCCCGGTCTTGACATCTGCCAAGACCACGGTAATTGGGTCTTCGGAATCTCCATCCTTAACAGCGGTGTATCCATCGAATATCAGATAGTCAATAGGTGCACCAATGAAACGTGCATCAGACGGATTGTATCTGAAGACATCACTCAAGAGCGGTACTATGTGCTCAGCAATCTTGCCTTTCAATACGAATCTGCTTCGTTTTGTGGCATCTTTTCTCACACTTGCCTCTTGCTCAGCCCACGTTGCTCTGAACTCAGCCTCAACCATTGAGATACGATGGCGGAGTCTGATTTTCATCACAAAGTATACAATCACTGCAAAAACAAATCCAATTCCAAGACCAAGAAGGGTATCTGTGAGCGTCATGATATTATTCTGTTGCCACACCAGAATATATTCTCAGGTATTCAGTGGGAAATACGTTTGAATCCAAAAAAAGAGAGGGGAAGTAAAGGTTAGACCTCTACTTCACAACGAAGGGAACACCAAGATTATCGAGCATGATAGGGCAACTGTCTGGTTGTTCTGCAATGACATATGGTCGTGCATACCAGAATGCATCCTGAAAGTTGTCGTAAGGACCATTCAGGATTCCCTGATCTCCAAAGTAGTAGAAGAATAGAGTATTGTACAATGCACCATAATCCCAACCATACT
>JAEOST010000023.1 GCA_016840245.1 Candidatus Thorarchaeota archaeon | reverse complement strand
TGAGACTGTGTTCCTTGAGGAGGATGAGAAGGTTACCCCAGAAGTTGAAGAAGCTCCAGAAGAGGACACCTTTGAGGAAGTGACCGAAACCACCTCTGAGAAGATGAGCCTGCATGAGATTGAAGAGCTTCGGAGAGACCTTGAGCAGAAAGGAGTACCTCCGTATGAGATAGATACGATTATCGAGCAGGCCAAGGAGCTCCCACGAGAGCTGGTCGACGAGCTCGTCAAGAGTCTCGAGGGGAAGAAGGAGTAGGACTTACCAATCCACTCCTCTTTCTTTCGCTTTTCGAAAAATCGACGATGTCATCCACTGAGAGAAGTGGTCCGCACAACATGCATTGAAATATAGTACTCCCAATTCTGTGTCATCGATATGTGCATAGTCACTCAGTAGAAGGTGGGTGGCATGCACCGATTTCAGAGGTGCCGAATATGAGGAGCGGTAGAATTCTTACCCTAGTCCTAGTCTCGTTGTTCTTGTTCACTCTTGTAGACCTATCAGGTTCTGGAATCCTGACTACAGATACAGGTCTGCTCGAATCACCCACAGGTGGAATTCAGGTCTCCGAGGCAGGTGGAACCTATGTCGGCACAGGTTCTCCACTTGATGTTTCATTCTCTGGCACCTTCACAAATGCATCATCCTGGACCGATACAACCACAACGCTCTCTTCGGACTTCACATCTGGAACATCATTTGCAGTTTCCAATGCAAGCACCGTTCTTTGGACTACCTATGTCCTTGTTTCTCCACCTGCTGAGGTTGAGAGCTTGGGCTTTACTGTTGACTATAACGAAACCGAGTGGACTCCAATTTCTGTGACTAATCCAATTGGAGGAGCACAGGTGTATCTGACCGATTGGTGGTACGAGAGTGGCTTACTCTATGTAAGTGACACAGCAGTGACTATCCATGGTCTATGGAAGGTCGAATTCACTGCTATGAATCATCTCTCTGACCTGCAAATGGGTCTGAGTGGTGGAGGGTTATCTACAACTGCTACATTTGGTCTGAATGATGAGATGCTCTATCGCACAACAAGTAGTTGGATAACAGGAGGAACGACTACATTCGTCCTTACTGATCCAACAGGGACAGAATGGTTCACTGGTACTAATACAACCTCAGGCACCCCGACTCATGTGCTACAATCATTTAGATATCGCAGGGACATCACTATTGATCGAACTCGACATCTTGCTACTAGTGTGAATAACTTCCCGGTCATGATTGATATCACCGACTCGTTTCTTCAGACTGATGTCCAAAGTGATGGGGACGATATCTTGTTTGTATCAGGAGGCAAAATCCTATCTCATCAGATTGAGTTGTTCGACCAATCTTCTGGTCATCTTTTAGCTTGGGTTAAAACAAATCTCACTGGTTCATCAAACACAATCATCAGTATGTACTATGGGAATGCAATTCTCGGAAACATGGAAAATCCCGAGGATGTCTGGACCGAGAGTTTTGCAGCGGTATGGCATCTTGATGAGGATACAACAGCTGGACAATCTACAGAAACTCATTATGATTCGACAGCTGGAAGTTATGATGGTACACAGGATGGTAATTTTGATGATACTGGTATCGCAGGTATTGGACAACATTTCGATGGTACAAATGATCAGGTCGATATTTTCTCATCTGAATCACTCGAACCGAATGGAGATGTTGAGATATCTGGCTGGTTCAAACTGGACGTCGCCCATACTCCAACTTCGACAAACACACAAGTTCTCTTCTCCAAATACTTGAACGGCGACAATGACATGCACATTGCACTTGTTGGAAATGGTACTGGTGCCTATTCAAACGCTGCAGCTGCTGATGGAAGCTTGGTTTTCAAGACAGAGAACGGCGGAAATGGTCAGATGTACAAATGGACCAGTCAAACCAGTTGGTCCGCTGGAGTATGGTACTACTTCTCCTGTTTCATGGATGCAAGTACTCCTGCAAACAACAGAATTCGAATTGACACTGCTACTGATGCTGGGGGAACCTCAGGTGGAATTACTTATGCTAATGTTACATTTGCTGCTGACTGGGGTATCGGAGGAGGATTAATCGACCAGGTGTCTGGGAATCTTGCATGGTTCGACGGTGTAATGGATGAAGTTAGGATTGCATCCACCACCACAGCCAATGGCAGACAAGCAGCATGGCTTGCTGCCGAGTATGCAAACACAAATGATCCGTCTACGTTCTATATCGTTGGAAGCGCAGTTGAACGGACCTCTCCTGATTCTGAAACTAAGAAGACAGTAGATATCACTGCACTCGCTGGATCTTGGACTGTTTCAGCATACTACAATGATTCAGGTAGTTCTGTTGACTTCCGGGTTGGAATGTTTGAGCGTTCTTTCACTATCCAGCATGCTTCATCATTGAGTCTCACTGCACCTACTGACGCAGTTGGAGACAGTATTTCTGAAGCAACGATTGGAGACTATCTCTATGTTGAGGTTGATTTGACCGATGGAATAACAGCTGCCGCAATTGAAGGTGCTTCTGTTTCAATGAACTGGACTGTTCTTGGAGCAGGGACCAATGTTGACTTGGCTGATTTCGGTGGAGGCTTCTATGGTATTGCTCTCAACACGTCAGACTTAGAGGACAACAAGAGATGGAGATTGAATATCCAATCCAGTCATCCTCACTACACTGATGCAGCCGAATTCTTCTTCCTTGATCTTAGTCATGATACAACTCTCAGTTACACAGATGTATCGGAAACTCCTATCGGATTTGATTTCACAGCAACACTGACCTTCCAAGATACATTCGATGGTAGTCTTCTCAATGGTGCAACAATTACCTATGATGATGGAACTACGGTAGGCTTAGGTGTTGTAGACAATTTAGACGGGACCTATGACATCACGATTTCAACTGGAGCTCTAAGTGCAGGTGTTCACATCTACACTCTGAATGCAACCATTTCTGGTGGTTTCTATGAGATGGCAAGTACAACCATCTCGTTTACTCTCCGACCTCATTTCACTGTTCTGTCAGTGACTGGAGATTTGGTAACACCTGTCGGTTCTGATACTCCATTGACTGTAGTTCTTCTAGATCTCGACACTGGGTTGCTTGTTGATATCGCTGACGTGGCAAGTTTCAATTTCACATCTAGTTATGGTCAACAAATCCTAAGTTCATTGTTCAGCTATGACATGACTCTTGATACAGATGGTTGGACAGTGGCTCCCACGGATGTTACACTTACCGTTGTCATGTCCAATGCGGACTATTACACTCCTGATTCATATGACTTCCAGGTAGAAATCAGAAAACACCTAACTTCAGCAACAGTCATCGGGAATCTGGTCACTCCATATGGAAACAACACTCCTCTCACCGTAGTTATTACTGACCTAGACACGGGAGGAACAGTATCTGGAGCATTTGTGCAGAATCTTCAGTTCACTTCTAGTTATCCTC
>JAEOST010000228.1 GCA_016840245.1 Candidatus Thorarchaeota archaeon | reverse complement strand
CACAGCCGTTATGTTCAGATGGCTCATATTGGTGATAACTACAGTCTTTGCATTGGTCCCTGCAATCTTAGGCACTTGGGCATGGTGCATTGTTCCTGCAATAGGCGGAATCTTCGTATCTATCATTGTATTTCGTTATGCCCCAGAAACAAAGGGTCATGGTGTTCCTGAGATAATCGATGCATATGCATTGAGGGGTGGAAAGATACGAATGAGAGTTCCCCTATTGAAGAGTCTAGCATCGGCACTTTGTATTGGCTCAGGTGGGTCATGCGGTCGAGAAGGACCAATTGCTCAGATTGGAGGTGGAGTAGGCTCCTCTCTTGCTGGCTCTTTGAAATTAAACAAGAGAATGACTAAGACACTTGTGATATGCGGAACCGCCTCCGGTATAGCTGCTACTTTCAACGCGCCACTAGGTGGAGCGCTCTTTGGAATAGAGGTTATTGCTGGTGGAATTGCTGGTTTCTCTGTAATTCCAATAATTCTGTCCTCGGTAGTGGCTACAGCTGTTGCTGATACTATTCTTGGCTCACAACCATCTTTTCAAGCACCATTCTTTTCACTCACCAATTATCCAGAGCTAGGCCTGTATTTACTGTTAGGTCTTCTTTTTGGCCTGCTTAGTGTAGCATGGTCTCGAGGTTTTTACGGAATAGAGGATGCCATAGAGCGAATTAAAATACCGAATTATGTGATGCCTGTAATCGGTGGTCTAATTGTAGGCGTAATCGGGTTCATGTTAATGTCACTTGAGGACATTGCAGGATATGTTGGGCTCTTTCAACTTGGGGAACCATATCAACCCGCGATAATGGGTGTAGGTTATGCGTTTATAGACGCTACTCTTGTTGGTAATGTCACACTTGTTATTCTGGTCCTATTTGGATTTCTGAAGGCGTTTGCTACCTCTATCACATTGGGTTCTGGAGGTTCCGGGGGTGTCTTTGCACCAACACTCTTCATAGGGGCTGCACTAGGAGGAGGATTTGGTGTATTTATTGCGAATGTAGTTCCAGGACTTGCGTCACAGCCTATGGCTTATGCACTTGTTGGAATGGCTGCCCTCTTTGCTGGCTCTGGTAGAGCACCCATTACTTGCATTGTGATGGTTATGGAAATGACTGGTGACTACTCTATGATTCTTCCTCTAATGATTGCGGTTTCAACATCCTATCTGGTTGCATCATCAATTGAAGAGGATAGTATCTATACACTGAAACTAGCTAGAAGAGGTGTTAAAATCAGGCGTAGTCTTTACATTGGTGCATTGAGAGAAATCCAAGTGGATCACATTATGACCGCGAATCCCACATCTCTATCACCTGAGATGAGCGTCGCTGAGGTCTTGAAGATAGTTGATACCACTCATCACACCAAGTTTCCAGTAGTTGATGAAAATGGGTTGATCCTTGGAACACTCATCACTGAAGATTTATTCAGTGGACCTGATGGGAACTGTCCAGAATGCCTAGTCCGTGACTTAATGGAAACGAGTTTTCTAACAGTAGTTACCAGCAGCTCGATGGATAGTGTCCTTCATGAAATGCTGGAGCGGGATGAAGGTCACGCAGTGGTTGTTGATGCAGAGAGTTGTGAGAAAATGATAGGGTTCGTAACAAAGGCAGATGTTCTCAAAGCTTACAGACTGGCAATATTTCGACTGCGTGAGGAAGGAGAGGATGTTCAGGAAATTGATCCATTAGATCTTGTTGGTTTTGGCTAGATGTTAGATTCCACAATTCCATAAAGCATACTAGAATTTGATGGATGGCGGTTACATTACGTACCGCCGAGTCATCGATTGCGCTAAGACAATTATGACATCTGAGGCTACCGTTCCAGTACTACTCTGTTGGCAAGTAATCAATGACTTCTAACCTAATTCTATTCCTGGACCTGAAGTTGGACCAGTACTTGGACCTGCTCTCTTAGTGAACCAGATGATAGCAAACAATATCACACTACCAGCTGTGATTCCAATTCCAATCACAATGAGTAGTGATGTATCCATAACTCCTGTAGGATTCGTGGTGTCTGTTGTTGTTGATGTGGTTGGTGAAGTTGTTTCAGTTGTAGTAGAGGTTTCACTTGTTGTAGTAGTAGATGTTGTGCTTCCTGTTGTAGTTGTCACTCTCTCTTCAATCACAATAGTCCCACCAAATGACTCCACTGTTGCATTGTGACTATCTGTTACACGAAGCCAGATATCGTAGGTGCCGACACCCAACATCCCTGAGTAAGCTTGAATCCTCTCATATTCCTCTGAGAGGTTAATAGTGAAGTTCTGCCATGACATACCAACCTCATAAAAGCAGACGAAGATGTCCAACTCACCTAGACTATTCTCCACATCACTGACGTTCGTAGAGAACCAGAAATGGTCATAGAGAGTGACTGTACCATTCAAGAGCATGATTGAACATAACGGCAAGTTGTTTTGAATGGTCAAAGTACCAGCAAAGGTCTCTGTGCATCCTCCCCATCTATCAAAAACTTTGACCCATATTGAGTACTCGCCAACAAGAAGACTTTCTGTTGAGAATGCGAGAGTACTATTTGCAGAGGTGGGATATTCCGTCCTGTTCACCCATCCACTTGGATTGTAATAGCAGACATCATACCAAAGATGATACCATGAATCTTCAATATCGTCAATACTGATTTGGATTTGAAACTGTAATCCCCAGTAGCATGTTGAATTCAAGAGAACTGCTGACACGACCGGGAGGTTGTTCAGAAGTGTGAAATTCCCTGCATAACACTCAACCATTGCACCATCGGAATCATAGACTGCTATCCAAATATCATATTCATAGGGATACAGAGTAGGACTTGTGATATATTCATAGTCTGCTGAGGCCGCAGTCAACTCAATCGTAATATTTCTCCAAGTCGAGGGTCTCCAGAAGCATATACGCATTGTGAGGTTAGTCCAGTTATCTTCAAGGTCTCCAACATCTACGTGATATAATATACTCTCTCCTGTGTATATTGCCACAGGTGTGAATGACACGCTAGCAGTTGGTGCGATGTTGTTAATTGCATTGCGTATTGTGAACTGACCATTTGATTGGTCTACGGTAATCAGACCGTACTCACATTCCGCAACAACCCGAATCTCGTATGTATGTCCATTGACATGATGGGTAGTATTCCACTCGTACGAGGTATCTATCAAACTGCCTGCAAGAAGAAGCCAGTCCCCATTGTCTATAGAGTAATAGACAGAGTACGTAACATCATGACCATATGAATCAGTCACTGTTGACCACTCGACGACTGTTACGTTAGTGAGGGTTTCCCCACCGTTTGGATACAAGACGATTGGAACTGACATGGTATTGTGTACAGTGAACACGTCATCCGAACTATCCTCAGCAGTTAGGATTTCTGAGCATGTGGCAACCACTCTCACCATATACAGATTACCATCAACAAGAGCCGTTGTATTCCAAGGATATGTATTGTCTGAAATCCCCAAAGCGATGATGAACCACATCGACCCGCCATCAGGTGAATAGTACAAAGAATAGGTCACATTGTGACTCCAAGTATCTATGGATGCAGTCCACTGAACATCGCAAACACCTAGAATCATCTCTCCACCGTTCGGATATGTGATGGTTGGATCTAGCAAATAGTGATTGAGTACATTGAATGAGGCATTGGTCACATCTATACTTGTTGCACCAGCAGTGCAACTTACATTGACCATGAGATCATACTCCCCATTTGCAAATGCAGTTGTGTCCCATTCATATGATGATGTATCAAGATTTGAAGATAGAATTGACCAGCTAGATCCACCATTATCAGATATGTATAGGTCATAAGCAACATCATGAGTAAACGGATCTATGACATCGACCCAGTCAACAATGACAGTTTCGTTGAGCATTTCTCCTCCATTTGGATACTGAATGGATGGACTGGGGAGTGTGTTGTGTACGTTGAACACTGCATTGGACCTGTCCTCTTTGTATAGCCCTTCAGAACACATGGATATTACTCTGATCTCGTAGGTTTCGTCATCGAATTGGGTCGTGTCCCAGGAGTATGATGTTCCTGACAGTCCCTCTGCGAGTACAGTCCATACCGCACCTCCATCCGAAGAACAAGCTACCGAGTAGTTGAAACTGTGACTATGGGAGTCACTGGCCGATGACCAGGTTACAGTTGCAGTTCCGGAAACAACCTCCCCTCCATTTGGATAGGTCACTGCAGCAGGGGTAGCAGTATGACTTGAGGAGAGTGGATTGCTGTCAGAGGAGTCCTGTGGAATCGAATATGTACTTGGACTACCAGTCCAGTCACTATAGTAGTTTGAATTGAAAGTGTTGGTGGAAGAAGACCACTCCCGTATCTGTGGTGACTGTCCAACAAGATTGTTCCATCGTATACGGTTGTTTGCACCATCCGTCAAGAAAAGGCCTTCATTGGTATTGTCTTCCATTGTATTACTCTGAATGATTGCATTATCGGTTTCTCCACCGATTCCATAGTCATTATCTGCAACATAGTTACTCAGTACACGAAGGTCTGTGCAGTCATCGATGTCTACTCCAATGTGACCATTGTATCTCACAGTGTTGGCAAATATATCAGTGTCTGACGCACCGTAGATCTTGAGGCCTATTTCTTCATTGGAGTTTATTGTGTTCCTGTATATGGTGATTCCTGAACCATAAGTAATCTCAATCCCATCACCATCAAACCATGTTGCATCACTAACTTGATTTGAAATCACGTTATCAATGATGAGAATATTGTTTGATGATACGAGTTTGACACCCAGTGAACAATAGGTGATAGTATTGTAGCTGATTATAGCATTGTGTGCATTTCGAAGATAGATGGCTGCCTCATTGTATATGGCTGTGTTTCCTCCATCTAGTTGGTTATTGCATATCACAAAGTGAACACTGGTATCTTGGATACGAATAAGATTGCCACCATCTGCAGTAATGCTGTAATCTTCTATACGATATGGATTCGATTCTGAACCATCTCCAGACCATCCTTCTACAGCTGCAGTTGCATGAAAGTTACTAGATCCAGTAATTGCGATTGGATCATGGCTTGTATAGGATATTGCATGGTTTCCATAACTTAGAGGTTCTTCTGGAATGTTGTACTTGGCATCTGGCGTCGTCATAACTACAGTGGATGCAAATAGTTGTAGTATCAGAAGTGGGACAATCATCAATACCTTGGAGCGAATCCTTCTCTTGGTCACAAAACTCCACCGAATTCGTCTGACCATAAGACTGTCATAAGTATTTCTGATTATTTTAATTAGCAACAGTGTTGTGCTATATTGGTTAGTAGTCAGATTACGAAGGAACGACTGTGGCTTCTACCACAGATAGCAAGAGTCTGGAAGGCGTGTAGTCTAAAATATGGGGATGGGTACAGCAAATATCAACAAAATTCGACCTGTAAACAACCAGAACAAACGTGCTGGTTGCTCTCGATGAATATCTCCCAACACCTTCTCGGTAGACTGTTTCAGAGCGAACATTAATTGTTCAAGGCCTAATTCCTGCAACCTCTCTTCAATCTTGTTAGACATACCCTCCAATGCTTGAGTTGTGTCTAGGTCTCCAATCTGTACTAGATTCAGGTAATGATTTGCCATCTTGATTACTTCTCTAACCAGTTGTGCTTTTTCCGATTCACTCCTATCATCACGACCAGCTACAATATCCCGAGCCAGAGAAATCTTCTTCTTGCTCTCACCAGCAGATTTCATCAATACTGTGAGGTTCTCTAGAACTGTATCAAGTTCCTCTCTGTTAGCAACGTCTTCGTCCATTGGTTCCACCTTTCCTTGTACTGCAAAGAGATCTATATCCACTTTGGTTTTGATGGTATAGAGATATACCACCTCTCTACTTTGAGAATAGAAACATCACTGCACTCTCTGCCCAATATATTGAAGGACCCCAGTAAGTCGTGAGATAGATGGTCTACGATTGAAGGTCAATCCCTCTGTATAGTAATGAAGATTCAGTTTTGGAAAGAGCCCAATGATCTCGTCCCGTGTGAAGAAATGGAAGTGTAACTTGTTATAGTCATCGTAGAATGTGTTCTCCTCAACCTTCTCTAATTCTTTCCACTTTGAACCATATTGAAGATCTTCTATTGAGGTTGTATAAATGTAAATGACACCCTTGGGTTTCAGTCCTGCTTGCATCTGTTCAGTAATGGTTTCGATGTCTGCTTTCGGGAACAACTGGAGAATCTTTGAGGCAATAATCAGTCCATACTTTTTTTGTGGAATCTCAAAATCTCTCAAATCCATCCTGTGATATGTGAAGTCGAGTCCTTCTACTTCAACAACCTCAGGGATTCCTTTAGACAGTACTGAGGTGTCAACGCCCTCTACCTTATGACCCAGCTTTGCGAAGAAGAGAGCATGACGACCTCTACCCATTCCTAAGTCTAAGACTGGACCTTTGGGGATGATATCAAGATATTCTATCAGTTTAAGGTCTGGACCTTGTTTTCTATCCTCTACGGTCTCTCGATACGCCTGCATCCAGAAGGTCTTCTTACTTGTCAATACCTTTCCCTCACCAAGACCGTATCTAGTCGACGAAGGAGCAAGTCAAAGGTTTTACCTTTCACGCTGCCCTATTCTCTCTTGAACCTATTCCAGAATATTCTCCTCTTGCTCAATTACAATCCAGAGGTCAGATGTAGGAATTTCTTGGGACCCTAGTTCTGATAACCGATTTTTGATAACTTTCACTTCTTTGGGCTTCTCTAGAGACGTTAGTAGGACTATGAGATTGCCTAGAACTTTCATGAGGAGTGATTTGAATGGTTGAGTATCCTTTGATCCCAATGTTTCGCCAATACTCACCGCTTCGCGCAGAATTTTCTCTGCCTCATCTAGTTTCTCTTCTTTCTTCAATAGAATGCCCTGATTATTGAGAACGGAAATAAGGTGTGAACCGAATATTGCTGGGGCTTGATTGAAAAGGACTCGAAATCGTTTGAGGCTGTCTTCAGATATTTCCAATGCCTCGGATTCTCTGCCAAGCTCTCCTAATGCTATTGAGAGCGTATTGAGGGTGATTGGAATCAAGGGCTGGAAGAGCTCAGGCATCTCTTTCGCTGATTTTTCTTCAATTTCAAGAGCCCCCCTACATATTGTGTCGACTTCTGACCAACGCTCACTATCTCCAACAATGATCGCCATGTTGTTGAGTGCTCGAACACGGTGTAACTCGTGTACAAATTTCGAGGTGTGTTGGTCGATTAACGTGAGGGCTCTCTGGCACATTTGCTCTGCATTATCAATTTGGTTGATTTTTTGTTTCATGATGGCATAATTCGTAAGTATGATCACGAATTCCTTGACGACTAAATCTGGTGACTCTTCTAGGAGCCCCTCAAATAACTCCATTCCTTCAGTAAAAGCTTCTTCAGCTTCAGAATACTTCTCATTGATTCGAAGGATGATTCCAAGGTTGTTCAATGCGGATGCGATATTGCTTGTGAACATTCTGGGTGTTTTCTCTGCTAACTCTCTCAGTATCTTTAGAGCTTCATTTACTGTTTGTTCAGATTCAATTGATCTTCCTGTCTGTCGATATAATGCTGCAAGACCATTAAGAGGAATTGGCAAGTAACGTATGAAAACTTCAGGTGCAGCCTCACTGAGTTTTCTGCATACGCTGAGAGATTCCTGAAGCAACGTTTCTGCTTCATCAGAATTTCCAATTACTAGAAGTTGGCTTCCTAAGTTATATGAACACGTAGCAACATACAGCTCAAACCGCTCTGGGATTTTATTTGCGAGTATCCTATAATTCTCAAGAGACTCGCGATATGCCTGTTCTGCCTTAGGGATTCTTCCAGTGCTTTCGAAGAGGGTCCCGATGTTATTGAGGGTCCATGCTAGAAACTGTGTGAACTTATCAGGAACTTGTTCTACAAGACCTCGATAGATTGTTAGTGCCTCCGATAACATTGATTCTGACTCAGCATATCTTCCCAAACTAGCTAACATGATACCCAGATTGTTCAAAGACCATGCAACGTAATCAAGGTAAATTTCAGGTTCTTTTTCAGCTAATTCTCGGTAGACACTCAGTGCCTCTCTATAACAATCCTCAGCCTCACTAGACCTGCCCGTTTCATTAAACAGATTTCCCCTTCTTACTTGAGCCGATGCCACCATTTTCATGTATTCATTTGGTTCTTTTTCTGCCAAATCTCTATAGATCTGGAGGCCTTGTTCGTACAACTTCTCTGCATCTTCTAGTCTACGAGTTTTCCTCATGAGCATTGCCAAGTCATTAAGGGCAAGGGCAACATCAATGCGATGCTTTTCCGATGTCTTTTCGTTGAGCAGCTCAAAGAGTGATATTGCTTCTCTAGTTGACTGCTCCGCTTCAGCCACCCGGTTTAGCTGCATGAAAACAAGCCCTCTCGAACGCTCTAGTACTGCTTTACCAAAGTCGCTCTCGAACCTTATAGACTGCAACAGAGTTAGAGCATCCGTAAAACGATTACTCTCATCAAACTCCTTGATGATTTTCTTCAGACTCTTGGCTGCATCTTCCTCATCAGCAAGTGCTTTTGTGGATAATGACATACCTAATAGACCCAAATCCGCTTGTTTAGTGGCAGCAGTTTCGAGAGCCTCTGCAACCGCCATAGCAAGTGGGGGTAACTTTTCTCCAAGCTCTGATCTGATGAGTTCGACTGCCAGATCATGCAGCTCGTACATCTCATCTCCTCTTTCAGTAACAAAGCTTAGTTTTGTAATCCTGTCCCAGTGTTCTGTTTTCAAAGAGGGAACTATAATACCCAATATCTCTTGATTGAAGAATGGTAGTAATCCAGCTCTATCAATAATCTCAAACAGGCCCTCTGCCTCATTGAAGAGTCGTCTCCATGTTCTAACACGAACCTCCTCAAGGGACTCAGTACCAAGGCTTTCAATATCCATTGGCACAAAGTTGCCTATTTCTGCTAGATCACAGATCGAATTCAGAACGAATGGATTGCCACCACTTACATTTGCAATAACCGCTTGGATTTCTTCATCTTGTAATCCTTTCTTCTTCATTAAATCAATACAACTCACGAGGTCTAGCGGTTGGAGTTCCATCAGCTCAATTGTTGCTTCTTGAAGCATTACAGGAGGTAGGGGTGTTCTACTAGCCGTGACACATACACAGTTAGATAGACTCGAGAGAAAAACATACCATAATTCCAGTTCACTTATGTCCCTCTCCTTGTAACGCCATAATTTTCGTTCATCATCCACGTGTTCAAAGTGATCCATTAGAATTCGAATGGGTGTATCGGCATCCTTTCGATTGTTGAAATCCTCAAGTAGAGCATCGAAAAATAAGAACTGAGCATGTCTTGGATCACGCCAGAGAATATCAAGAACCTTCCCTACATAGTCTTTCCCTAATCTGGATTGAAACCAGCTCCCTACTGTTCCCATTCTTCGTGTCAGTCTAGGACCCACTTCTTGTCCGATTGTCTTAATCGTAGTTGCTATGTTTCCAAGAACTCCTATGAATGGAATGTTTGATATTGCCTCAATTGCCCATTCTCGACCAGTTTCTCTCGCTGGTTCCACTCCCTTTACAAACCTGAGTCTGATGGCCCAAAGTAAATCGAATCGACTGAGCTTCAAACCAAATCGGACTGCGCCTCTTGCCAGTATATCAAGACGGTCCATTATGTCAATATGCCTACTAAAATCCACAATAATTGACTCTTGTATTGTATGTCGCCAATGATCTAGCAATGTACTCTTACCGATTCCTCCAAGCCCATGTACGTGAAGTAGCACACTTTTTTCTCCACAACGATTGCAGGCTTCTTCCATCCATTCAAGAAATTCATCCCTATTGACAAATACTCGAGCTAATGGGTCATAATGTTCATACATTCTTCCACCCTCTTTATTGGGAATGGCAATAATGCTGTATGCTTCTACATAAGTCCTTCAGATTCCTACGATTAGATTCTCAAGACTGTTTTTTTCAT